>JBBAEY010000151.1:0-2555 GCA_041655755.1 Tissierellaceae bacterium | reverse complement strand
AAATAAAAGAAAAAGGCCTGTTTTATACTGTGGCTTTGCTTTACAAAAACTAGGGCAAATAAGAAGGATAGGCTTTCAATAAATCTTGCGGCAATCCAAAGCTGCATAGATATGTTTTCGATATTGTCACTGATGATTCCCATGCCGTTATAGGACAATAAGTGAAGTAAGTCCAAAATACTAATAAATCCATAAGCAATGCTTAGGAAAATAATACTTCTCTCCTTGTTCATATCACATGTGTTTACCGACACGATTACCATCATATAGGCGATGGTAATACATGCTAATTCGATAAATGTGTGATAGAGAATGAAGTTTTTTTGCCCTACAAAGATGCTGCCTATGAGCAGAAGGGTGAAAATTATTATTTTCTTTAGAGCCCCAAACCTATTTAGGTCGAAATAGAAATGACGAATACCATCCACTTTTTTAATACCTCCCATTTAATTAATAATATTTAATATATTATATTATATAAAACCTTAATGTAGAAATTTGTCATATTGTAAGCATAGGAAAAATTTCCACAAAAAACCCCTTAGGAGTTTCCTAAGGGGTTTGGTAGAGCCCATATTATTTTAAATTGTCAAGTATGTTCTCTATTATGGGTTTAAATATTTCATCTATAGTCTCACTTGAATTCTCATAGCCATTAAAAGACAAGTTGCTGATTTCCTTTACCATGGGCATCTCGCCTAATAGCTTTAAATTCAAGTCCTCTATAAATCCATCTACGTTGTCGGCATCATACATTCTAATCTTTTCCCCGCAGTTTGGACACAGGATATAGCTCATATTTTGGATGACACCTATGACATCTATATTCATTTTTCTTGCCATGTTGACAGCCTTGGCTACAATCATTGAAATCATATCCTGAGGTACAGATACGACTACTAATCCATTTATAGGGATTGAATCCATTACAGTCAAAGCGACATCACCTGTTCCTGGAGGCATGTCTATGATTAGGTAGTCCAAGTCTCCCCATGATACATCTGTCCAAAACTGTTGGACTGCTGATGAAACTATGGGTCCCCTCCATATTACAGGTTGGTTTTCATCCTCCATTAATAGATTAAAGGAGATAACCTTTATTCCATCATCTGTTTCCGCCGGATGTATTATATTATCCCTAGATACTACCTGGGCGTCCTTTATACCCAGCAATCTAGGAATACTTGGTCCAGTAATGTCCGAATCCATTATGCCCACCTTGTGGCCTAATTTATTCAATTCCTTAGCTATTAATACGGATACAGTGGATTTACCTACTCCGCCTTTTCCACTCATTACTCCAATGACCTTTTTGATATTATTGTGTGGATTTAATTGTATTGTACATGTATCTGGTGATACAGAACAAGAGTTTTTAGAAGGACAAGTATTGCATTCTGCCATAAAAAGCTCCTTTCATCTGATATATATATTAATATACTATTGGTCGCCAATAGTTTATCTCAAGTACTACTATACACCTTTTAATGTAAATAGGTATAATATTAATTTTTACGTTTTTGTAATAATTAAAAGACAAGGCCCGACATGGATAAAAAACCTTTGATAATCGATTGATAATTTAAATATTTTCTGTTATTATATAGCTATAATTATACCCCGGGGAGGTTTGCAAATGAAGGAAAAATTACTCAGTGTATTGTCAGTGTTTACAGCATTTGGCGCACTTTTTTGTTGAAGTGGCGGCTTGATTTTAGCTGCCCTAGGTCTAGGGACAGTCGGCACTGCCTACCTATCTAATTTAACAAAGTATAAGCCCATATTCGTAGTCGTTACCGCTGGCTTAATCTATTATTCATATACCTTAATAGAAAAGAGGAATTCGAGTAGGTCTACAAAGATAATTTTTTGGCTTTCTGCCATTGTCTCTGTTTTGATCTTATACCTTCCTCGCATTATTAATTTGTTTTACTAAAATCAAGGGCCTATAAATATTTATGGGCTCTTGATCATTGAATGGCCTTTACCTTGCTGCTCCACTTCCCACACCTATCCCCGAAATAACCTATATCCCTTCCATTTTCATCTATCTTAACTACCTCACATCTATTGGGGCATCCATTACATTCAAAGCTCTTGGATGTAAATTTACTATCTGCCAATTCAAAGCCCTTGAATCTGCTTTGTTTTTCCTTGTCTGTAATTTCCTTTCCCAGGATAGCAGCTCCTATGGCACCCATTACATTATAATTATCGGGTACAATAACCTCTACTCCCAGGGCATTTTCAAAAGCGGCCCTTATGCCCACATTCGCGGCTACTCCTCCTTGAAAGAATATCTTTGGACTTATTTCCTTGCCCTTACCTATATTGTTTAAATAATTTCTAACCAAGGCATCACATAATCCCCTTATAATATCGGATTTATTATAACCCAATTGCTGCTTGTGTATCATATCCGACTCGGCAAAGACTGCACATCTACCTGCTATCCTTACACTATCTTGTGATTTCAGGGCATAGCTGCCAAAGTCCTCAATGGGAATTTCCAGTCTTTCTGCCTGCCTATCGAGAAAGGAACCCGTGCCAGCTGC
>JBBAEY010000150.1:0-2585 GCA_041655755.1 Tissierellaceae bacterium | reverse complement strand
AGGAAATCTTATATCCTGCCATGGAAGATTTTGCCCTGGATATCATTATAGGTAAGGGGCCATCGGCTAGATCTATTAGATTGGATTTATCGAAATTCACGCTTATTGGTGCAACCACCAGGGCCGGACTTTTGACTTCTCCTTTGAGAGACAGGTTTGGTGTAATGCTAAATCTTGAACTATACGACATTGAAAGTTTGAGACAAATAATTATCAGATCTGCAAGCATTTTAAAAATTAAAATAACTGAGGAGGGGGCTTTGGAGATAGCCAAAAGGTCTAGGGGAACACCTAGGATTGCAAATAGGCTGTTGAAAAGGGTCAGAGATTATGCGCAGGTAGTTGAAAAGGGCAGCATAAGTTTAGATGTTGCAAGAAGGGGATTGGAAATATTAGAAATTGACCAACTAGGCTTAGATAGCGTAGACAGGAAATTAATACTCACCTTAATAGAGAATTTTAATGGTGGGCCCGTAGGAGTAGATACCCTTTCGGCTGCTACTGGCGAGGAAAGGGTAACCATAGAGGATGTATACGAACCATATTTGCTACAAATAGGATACTTGAATAGGACTCCCAGGGGAAGGGTAGTGTCAAAAAAGGCCTATGATCATTTTGGCATACAATATGAGGAAAACTAGAGTTATTGGAGGAAGGACATATGAAAAGATACCATAAGGCTAGCATGGTTTTAATCTTGATTATTTTATTTACTGCCTTTGGCAAATCCTATGGAGATGGATTCGAATCTACCTATATAGACGTCAGGTTGACCAGTCCCATTGTAGATAAAAACCTTGTAAATTTAGAAAGTCCCTTTGGATTTTCAATCTACAATGTAGAAGACAAGGAGAATGCATTGGCTATTTTTGAAGATGAAAAGATAGTCGCCTTGATTAATGGGGCTGGATACATTGACCTATTTGATTTCAATGGAAATAATCTATTTAGCCTACCATCAGACGGCAGTATTATAATTGGCTCCAATGATTTAGAAAACCCGGTAATCAAGGTCGAAAAAGACAGATATAGGGATTTTATTAGGCTATTAGGAAGTGGGAATGAGCTAATAGTAGTAAATCACCTAGGATTACAACACTATTTGTATGGAGTCCTGCCAAGGGAAATGTCTTATAGTTCGCCTATGGAAGCCTTGAAAGCCCAGGCAGTAGCTTCAAGGTCCTTTTCCATGTCAAATATTAATAAACATATAGGCGAGGGATATAATCTGTGTGATACTACTCACTGTCAGGTGTATGGAGGCTATGAATTTGAAAGACAGGAAACAAACCAGGCTGTAGATGAAACTGAAGGGATTTACATATACTATGAAGGCCAGGTTATTGAGGCTATTTACCATGCTAGCAGCAGTGGATATACAGAAGATAGCGAGAATGTATGGGGAGGAAGGGTACCATACTTAAGCTCGGTAGAGGATATATATTCTTTGGATTCCCCATATAGCCATTGGAAAATCAATATAAGCCTATCAGATTTGAAGGATAAATTATTACAAAATGGCATATATATCGGTGATCTAAAGGCTATTGAGATAGTTGAGACCAGTCCCACTGGAAAGGTAAATAGGATAAGATTAAGGGGGAGCATGGGTGAGAAAATTGTCAGCGATAGTAGTTTCAGGAATATCTTGGGGAATACTATTCTAAGGAGCAATTGGTTTACTATCCTTGGTGGTGGGATTGCTTCCTCAGGTCAAAAAGCCTATGTCCTCGATGGCACTGGATTAGAGCCAAGGTACCTAGACATCAGCAGTGCCTTTATAATTGACGGCAACCAGCAGAAAAAAGTCAACAGGGGTACAGTAAATAGGGCCATGGGAAAGGATAGGCTTGAAGATATCGGTCTTCCGATCTCTGCCGGAACAAATGATTTAATAATCGAAGGAAGAGGATATGGTCACGGTGTCGGAATGAGCCAATTTGGTGCCATGAAAATGGCGGAAGAGGGATTTACTTTTGAAGAAATTTTAAAATTTTATTATACTGGAGTTGAAGTTTTTTAATGAAGTTAGAAGAGTTTTACTATAATTTACCTGAAGAATTAATTGCTCAGCATCCCCTTGATAAAAGAGAGGATTCAAGATTGCTGGTATTGGATAAATCAACAGGTGAAATAGAGCATAGGAAATTTGCCGATATATGCAATTATTTGAATCCGGGGGATTGCCTAGTATTGAATGATACCAAGGTAATCCCTGCTAGGCTTTATGGTAATAGGCTAGGGAAGGATGAAATTATAGAGATATTGCTTTTAAAAAGGCAAGGGGATAGGAATTGGGAATGTCTAGTAAGACCTGGTAAGAAGGTAAAACCTGGGGTTACAATAGAGTTTGGGAATGGTATTTTAAAGGGAGAAATCTTGTCCATCACCAAAGATGGCACAAGAATAATTAATTTTTCATATAAGGGGATTTTTGAGGAGATACTAGATCAGTTAGGGGAGATGCCCCTCCCACCCTATATTAGAGAAAAGCTAAGGGATAAAAGTAGATACCAAACAGTATATGCAAGGCATGAAGGTTCAGCAGCAGCACCTACGGCTGGATTGCATTTCACTAGGGGTCT
>JBBAEY010000149.1:0-2598 GCA_041655755.1 Tissierellaceae bacterium | reverse complement strand
AAATAACACTATAAATCTTGTAGGAAAAACTTTTGTTAAATTTAATATCGTAATTTTTACATAACAGGCATAAAATAATTATGAATAGGGGGCACTATAGTAATGGATAGGAAGGCTTTTAAAAAAAAGATGGCACTTTCAATGTTAATAATTATTCCTTTTATTCTAGTAAAACTTATACATATTAATTTGTTACCAAGGCCTCTTCCAGAAGAAAAAAGAAACTTATTGTAAATGATAAAATAGAATTGACAGTTTCCGATAAATAAGATTTGACAGTTCATCTCTAATTTTATCATAAAGATCCTCTTTTGATTAGAGATAAGAATCTACAAACTTTAATGAATTTGGCACTCATTAAGGTTAATACTTCTCATCTAATAAGCCATAAAGTTTAATTTTACTACCCCTACCTGTATAATACAATTAGTATACAGAAGGGGGAGGACATAAGATTGGAAACTAAGGATGGTTGGAAAATGTATATTGACATTAAACATTTAAAAGGCAAGGGTTTTAGTAATTCAAAGATTGCGGACATGCTTAGTATTAGCAGACCTACAGTAGTAAAATATGCGAGTATGGAACCTGAAGAATTTTATCAAGAAATGGAAGGGAGGAAACATAGGAAAAAGAAACCAGACAAATATGAAGATGATATTGTAGGGTGGCTTAAAAAGTATCCACAAATGACAGCTGCACAAGTTTTTGACTGGCTGGAGGAGAAATATGGTGATATTGATTTTAATGAGGCTACAATGAGAAACTATGTAAGGTTTGTAAGAAAGGAATATAATATTCCAAAAGATATACACCCAAGACAATATGAGGCCTGTGATGACCTGCCCATGGGAAAACAAATGCAGGTAGATTTTGGACAAAAGAAGGTATTTGATAATTATGGGAAAGAAATAACCCTTTATGTAATGTGCTTTATCCTATCAAATTCAAGATTTAAATACTGCGAATGGCAACCTAGACCGTTTAAAACTGTTGATATTACTCTAATACATGAAAATGCATTTGAGTACTACGGGGGATACCCCGAGGAGGCAGTCTATGATCAGGACACATTAATATTAGTTAGTGAGAATCATGGTGATTTGATTTATACTAAAGAATTTGCATCATATCTACAAAAGAGAAAATTTAATGTTAGAATGTGTAGAAAAGCAGATCCTGAAAGTAAAGGAAGAGTTGAAAAGCTTGTTGATTATGTGAAAGATAATTTTGCTAGCAATAGGGTTTTCTACAATATTGACAAATGGAACGAAGACTGCATCAAATGGCTTGAAAGAAGGGGGAATGGGAAAGTTAATCAAACTACAAGAAAAATACCGGCAGAAGTATTCCAAGAAGAAAGGAAATACCTAAAACCGGTACTTGATAAAATAATTACTACTTCACACACAGTTAGTATAACCTATCAGGTAAGAAAAGACAATACAGTTCCTATTAAGGGAAATAGATATACTGTTCCTACCGGAACATACAAGGGCCCATATACAAATGTTGGGGCTTCCAAGCTTCAAGATAAGTATATAACAATATTTGACTTAGAAACAGGAGAAGAAATAGCACGTCATGAAATACCAAGTACCAAGGGGAACCTGGTTAAAAACAATAATCATAGAAGGGACAAGTCTAAAAAGATACAGGCTATGATTGATAGTATATCGAAGAAATTCAAAGATGAAGATAAAGCAAGGATATTGATTGATGAAATACGAAAGGAAAAGTCTAGATACATAAGGGACCAGCTCATAGTCTTAGATTCTGTAGTTACATCTTCTGCGGAAACTGCTGTTAAAATTGCATTAGATTACTGCATAAGCAATAAACTTTTTAGTGCTATAGATTTCAGGGATGCTGCAAATCATTATTCAAAGATAATTCCTGAAGATGATACCATTGTACCAGAAATAAAAGGAATTACAGAATCGGCAACAGATAAAATCTCAAGTAAGGTTCAAGTCAGATCAATCAGTGAATATGCTAACATAATGAATGGAAATAATGGAGGTAAATAAATTGTCAGGTATAGAAACATTAGAATCTATGCTCCGCACCCTAAAGATGTATCACACTGCGGAAAATATAGATATTATTATAGAAAGATCACGGGGGAAATCTTTATCCAACGAAAGATTTCTTGAAGAATTCTTAAGCGAAGAGATAAAGGGCCGTGAGAGTAGACGTCTGGAAAAGAGGCTAAAACAAGCACTATTTCCCGAATATAAGACACTTCTAGAGTTTAACCTAGATGAGCAAAGATCCCTAAGTAAGAAACAATTAAACCAATTAAAAGAGCTCATATGGTTGGAGCAGGGATATAATATAATTCTTTTGGGACCACCCGGTGTGGGTAAAACCCACCTGTCCATAGGCATTGGTATTGAAGCCATTAATAATGGGTACAAGGTAAGATTTACTACTATGGCGGACTTGGTCCATCTATTAAAGACCCAGGAGATATCAACAGTCTCTAGAAACAAGGTAAACCGAATAATTGATAGCGATTTGTTCATAATTGATGATCTAATGTTTATGGCTATGGAAAAGCAGGAAGCAAACCTGTTTTTCCAGCTGATAACTAAA
>JBBAEY010000148.1:0-2608 GCA_041655755.1 Tissierellaceae bacterium | reverse complement strand
ACCCTTGAAGGTGGAGGGATCAGTTTCAACACTTCGCTTAAACGGCAATTTAATTGGGGTGCGCTTGAGTCAATCCTTGGCTGGCGTGAAAGTGAAAACAACCGCCGCGCTCCAGACAACTATTATACCTGGAGCAACAATGTGGAGGCGACAGACTGGGGGGTTGGGTATAATAAAAGATACAGTTTTGAAGGTGGATACGGTGACGTTGACACCACACAGGAAAGCTATACCTTCTCCAACCACCTTTCGTTCGAACCCTTTGAGTTCTTTGGGATAAAAAACTCTATAGCAAGTGGTTTGTCCTGGGAGCGCTCCGTAGCTGAGTATAAGCGTTACGCTGATATGAACTCAACAACATGGGAGCCGAGCGAAAATGTCGTTTGTGCTGCCAGCGATCCTTTTTGTATCCCTGGGCAGCAAGTGGCACTGCGCAACGTTGTCTCAGAGCAAGACCGAGCTTCAGCTGAAATATCTTCTATAGAACTGTATGTGGAAGACAGCATTACGCTTGGGAGGGTAACCGTCAGACCAGGTCTGCATGTGGGGTATAATGACCTAATGAAAAACACGGATTACGCCGCCCGCAGTTTAATTCTATACGATATTTTTGCTGACGGCTCAACTGTCCTCAGTGCTGGGGTCAACCGCTATTACGGCAAAACATTCCTTACCTATGCTTTATATGAAGAGCGGAAAAAGCGCCAGACATATACCCGCTCCGTGGGTGAAGATGGCACGCCAAGTGTGTGGAAAGACGAAACTAGAAAAGCACTGGGTGAACATTTTACGCAACTTGACACCCCTTATGTTGACGAATGGTCAGTTGGGTTGGAGCAGGAGTTGTTCGGTGGAATTTTAACTGTCGTGTACATAGAGCGTAATGGTGAAGATCAGTTTGCCAGGTCCAGAATTGATACAGAGGATGACAAGTTTTATGAGTTGAACAATAATGGTGAAAGCGAGCACAAAGAGTTAACTGCTTCTTGGGAACGGCATTGGCTGAAGCACTATTTACACCTTAATGTTACTTGGCAAGACAGTTATTCAAGCAACGAAGACTACAACACAACGCTAGAGAAGGATGACCTTAATGAAGAGGTGTGCCATGACGGCAAAATAGTTTCAAAGCTTAGTTTGCCCCGCTCTGACTACAACCGCGAGTGGAGAGCTAACTTTGTCTATAATGTGAAATTACCTCAGGGTTTTTCTTTCACCAATGTTACAAGTTTCCGTAGCGGTTATGCGGGGATAGACAGAACCTCTGAGCGCTGTTTCTTGGACGAATCACTTTTTGTCTATAAAAAAACTTCATACCCCAGTTCCACCACTTTTGACTGGAAGCTTGCCTGGGAGTACGATTTTGCTCATGCAGGAAAGATGGCTCTAAGTGCCGAGGTGTACAATGTGTTTAATCGCAAGCTATATACTGGGAACACCGGGGAGTATGAAATGGGGCGCCAACTATGGGTGGGAGTGGATTACACTTTTTAATTCCTCTCCATGCAAATTCAGGGCGCTTAAATGGGCGGGGTTGGGGTGAATTCCCATCCAGATGCAGCAGCTCCGCTTGGTGTATTTGTCAACATCCCTATGAGTTGGCTGCGTTTGTTATTGCGGTTAAGAAATATGTTATAGCTCCCTGCGGGGATATCCGCAGGCAACTGAAAGATAAGTTTGGTGCTGGATTTTTGCGTAAGCGATAGCGCCCTCGGAAGTGGAGTTTGGAGAATACCTTTCTGTTGTAGATACAACATCTCACTGTCTCCTACATAAAAATCTTTTACATTATCTGTCTGTCCTAGCATGTGTATCTGCTCTGGATTTTGTATATCTAGCAGGTAGACGGAATTTAGCGATTTAATACCTAAAATCCCTTGATTTAATTCCACCTTATTGCAATAGCCCGGTATTTCAATGGAATCGATAATTATCGGCTGATGTGGTTTGCGTACATCTACACTCAACAGCCCCTGATAGCCGCAAGCGGCAAATAAAAACCCATCGGTATAGGCTAGATCAAAGACCCTTCCCCCTGGTATCAGATGTTGGGGTAGGTCAATGGTTTTAGCCGGGTCCAGTTTATTGTTGCGCTTAATGGGATATATTTTGATCCCCTCGCCATGGCTTGAAATGTATGCAAACCCCCCTCCAAATGTGATGTTGCGTATATCCCCGGCAATATCCTCCTCTGGTTTATATACTGGGTGATCTGGATTGCTGATGTCGAACACCTTCAGCCCTTTTCTGGTGCACAGGTACAGCTTGTCATTATGCCCTACAGTGACATATACGCTAATTTTCCCTTGCAGCGGGAGTGGAACGGTTTTTCCAGCTTCGAGAGAGCCATCAGATGTTATTTTGGTTACATGTAAGCCAGAGTTTTTGATGGGGGCGTAAATTCTGGAATTGTAGGCGGTGTGGGCTTTAGAAAGCTGCGCCGTAGGGTAGGTGGACGTCCCAGTTTGCTTTATGCTTTTATCTGGCATGGACTTTAGAAAATAGAGTGTTTTACCGTCCCGGATAGAGATGCCAGACTCAGATATATGCCAGTTAATAGACTCAGCGCCCAAGGGTAACTGGGCGACAAGGGGTGTGGGGTGGGGCT
>JBBAEY010000147.1:0-2677 GCA_041655755.1 Tissierellaceae bacterium | reverse complement strand
AGAATTAATCACGCCAATAGCAATGGAAGAAGGACTAAGGTTTGCTATAAGAGAAGGTGGAAGAACAGTAGGAGCAGGTGTTGTAACTAAGGTTCTCGAATAAGAAAACATAGCTATCAACAGGACTTTTTTAAAGGTCCTGTTGATAGTAAAAAAACATCAGAAAACTTGAGCTTATTTTATAAAAAAGACTTGAGTTTTTTGCCTGTTTGGTGTAAACTGTAGTAGTGTGTAATTTTAGACATTGCGATGATGCAAAAGGTGGTCTAGTACTTAGGTGCTAGAGAAATTTTTGCTGAGAATGTCCGGTTTTAAATCGGGCGACTAGGATTGCTGTATTTAAAAAAAATACAACACACCAGGAAGTGTGTATCGGCAATTCAAAGTCGCATGTAAAAAAAATAAGGCATGCGATAGAAGGAGGGAATTAAATGCAAAAAATTAGAATTAGGTTAAAGGCTTATGATCACGAATTGTTAGACACATCAGCTCAAAGAATCGTTGAGACTGCAAAGAGAACAGGTGCCACTGTATCTGGACCTGTACCCCTACCCACGGAAAAGGAAATAATTACAATCCTTAGGGCAGTTCACAAATATAAAGACTCAAGGGAACAATTCGAGCAAAGAACACATAAGAGACTAATCGATATCTTAAATCCAAATCAAAAAACCGTAGATTCACTTATGAAATTAAATCTACCTGCAGGAGTAGATATTGAGATTAAATCATAGCTTTATATGATTACTAAATAGTAATCCGCTGTAAGATAATAGGAGGTGCAAGGATGAAAAACATGATTGGAAGAAAAATAGGAATGACCCAAATCTTCAATGAAGATGGATCGATAGTTCCGGTAACAGTAGTAGAGGCTGGACCCTTGGTAGTTGTCCAAAAGAAAACTAGTGAAAATGATGGATACAATGCAATCCAAGTAGGATATGAAAATATAAAAGAAAAAAATATAAACAAGCCGATAAAGGGTCATTTTGAAAAAGCAAATGTTGAGTATAGAAAATACCTAAAAGAATTCAAGGTAGAAAATCCTGACGAATACGAAATAGGTCAGGAAATCAAGGTTGAAGTATTCGAAGCTGGAGACTTGGTAGATGTATCGGGTACGTCAAAAGGAAAAGGTACACAAGGTGTAATCAAAAGACATAAATTTGGCAGGGGTAGAGAAACCCACGGTTCAAAATTCCATAGGGCTCCAGGCGGTATGTCAGCAGGTACTTATCCGGGAAGAGTATTCAAAGGCCATAGAATGGCCGGTAGAATGGGCAATGAAAGGGTAACCGTACAAAACCTTGAAATAGTTAGAGTAGACACAGATAGAAATTTAATCCTTATAAAAGGTGCCATACCAGGACCTAGGAAGGGCATTGTCACCATAAAGAAAACTGTAAAGAAGTAATAATTAAGGCGGAAAGGAGGATGCAAAATGCCTAAGGTAAATGTATACAATATGTTGGGAGAAATAGTAAAAGAAATCGAATTAGATGAAAGCATATTCGGTATTGAAATAAATCAGCATGTGGTTTATGAAGCAGTTAAAAACCATCTAGCAAACAAAAGACAAGGAACACAATCAGCAAAGACGAGAGCAGAAGTAAGAGGCGGAGGTAGAAAACCCTGGAGACAAAAAGGCACAGGCAGGGCCCGTCAAGGTAGTATCAGGGCTCCACATTTCAAGGGCGGCGGAGTCACCTTTGCACCAAAGCCAAGGGACTATAGCTACAAGCTGCCAAAGAAGGTTAAGCGTCTAGCCATGAAGTCAGCTTTGACATCAAAGGTCTTAAACAAGGAAATAATAGTAGTAGATCAATTAAACTTTGATGCTCCAAAGACAAAGGACATGGTAAATTTCCTGGCAAACATAAATGCAGACAAGAAGGCTCTTATAGTTACAGGAGTGAAGGATATAAATGTGGTAAAATCAGCAAACAATATTCCAAATGTAGAGACCACAGTCGTAAACACCTTAAATGTTTATGAAATATTGAAATATAATTCCTTTATTATAACTGAGGAAGCAGTTAAAAAAGTGGAGGAGGTGTATGCATAATGCGTAATCCACACGATATTATCATTAGACCAATAATAACTGAAAGAAGTATGGATGATATGTCAGAAGGGAAATATACCTTCGTAGTAGATAAGAGAACCAATAAAACCGAAGTGAAGAAAGCTATAGAATCCATTTTCGGTGTAAAAGTAGAGAAGGTAACCACCATGAATATGGTAGGTAAAGTAAAGAGGCAAGGATTACACTCAGGCAAGAGACCAGATTGGAAAAAGGCCATAGTGAAATTAACGAACGATTCTAAGAGAATAGAATTCTTCGAAGGAATGGAATAAAAGTTTCATAGAAGGAGGGAAAACAATGAGTATTAGAAAATTTAAACCAACTTCCCCAGCATTAAGACAAATGACAGTATCTACATTCGAAGAAATAACTAAAAAAGAACCGGAAAAGTCATTGCTTATCAGCTTAAACAGAAGCGGCGGAAGAAACTCTCAAGGCAAGATAACCATTCGCCATAGAGGCGGCGGAGCCAAGAGAAAGTATAGAATAATTGACTTCAAGAGAAATAAAGATGGAATACCAGGGCGTGTTGCAGCCATAGAATACGATCCCAACAGGACGGCTAATATAGCACTTATAAATTATGTAGAC
>JBBAEY010000146.1:0-2692 GCA_041655755.1 Tissierellaceae bacterium | reverse complement strand
GGGCCGGCTTTGCTATCCGTGGGGCAACTTCGACCCCCATTATTTCGGTGTCATTCTTTATGACGCAACCTGAAAGGTTCTGCGCTTTTTTCGCTGTCGTTAATTATGAGGCAACGCGGGTGAAAATTGCGATTCAGACAGTGGGAGGGGGCTCTGGCCATGGGCCCTGCCACTCTGGCTTATCTTTGCAGGGCTGAAAATTTATTCAGAAAAATGTTGCTCCGCCATTTTTTTTATGCTAATCTGTATACCCATTAAGCAAGAAGTGTACAGATATGGATAAATCTCAACTCAGAAAACAGCTGTTGGAAAGCCAGAAAGAAGTGGCCAGCCTTCTTCAGCTTTTTATGCAGCGCCCCGCTTTGATTCGTGGCAGCGTTTATAAGCTACGCCGAAAATGCGGCAAGGCGACGTGTCGCTGTCAGGAAGGCCACTTGCATGAAAGCTGGGTGTTGTCCGTACCCGAGAAGGGGCGCAAGCGGATGCGCACAGTACCCAAAGGGAAGCGGCTGAAGTGGCAGCAGATGGCCGATAATTACCGATGTTTTCGGCGTGCGCGTACCCGACTGATCAAGCTATTTGCTGAGATACTCAAGTTAGTTGATGAACTGGAGCGGGAGCGTACTGTTCCTCCTCCTCTATCGGAAGGAACACACGATGCCTCAAATCCTGATCTATGAAGAGAACAAGCCTTATGTGATTGATCAGTTTCATAACGGCCGTTTTGACTATATTGACGTCGTGCAGGAGGTCGTACAACGGGATTTTTTTCGGTACATCTCCTCCACCTTACTTCTTAATCGGCTAGCGGAAAGCTATCCGTGGCCACGAAGCAAAGAGGAGGTGCCAAGGTGGTTCTATATTGCAGCGGACATGGCTATGCGCCTACACGGCAACCCTGCCTTCCAAGGTTTTCCCTGGGTAGTCAGAACGGGTGGGCTGCTGAGTGCTTTCGGGCCAAAAATAGGCACCAAACACGTTGATCCGGATGGAAAGGTGCGTATTGAATGCCCAGGGTTCAATGCCAAGAATGCCTATCCCCGCCAGACGCCGTGCGATCCTGATTTTCTTCGTAAGATCGCCAAAGATACACCACCCGAATCGTTGGCCGCGTGGTTTAATGGCCCGGTACAGAAGATTTTCCGGCGGCACCGCCACTTCGACAAAGGCGGTCTTCTCATTGGTGATGGTTCCTATGTTTTTGTACCGGACAACGAGAACTACAAGGGCAGCGTCAAAATGCTCTTCGATGAAAACGATCATCCTGTCGGGAAGGAGCAGGCGAAGAAGATGAGCGACGCACAGTTGAAGCTGTGTCAATGGCGTCGATGCTACAAGATTGTCAGTTTGCTGCATACCAACGAAAACGGAGATTTCTTTCTCTATGCCGGGATGAGGATTGTGCCGGGCAATGACCATGAATGCCCGATACTATGGGAGATGGTCGATGAGTTTGTTGCAGTCATGGGCAAAGGCGTGATCAAGGAACTGCTCCTGGACCGAGGTTTTCTCGATGGAGCTGCCATTGGCAAGGTTAAAACTCAATATGACATTGATGTGACCATCGGAGTCAAGCGTAACATGAACGTTTTCGAGGATGCGCTGGCATTGGCAAACTTGCCGGAAACGCAGTGGGAGTGCTATACGCGTGAGGGCACCGAGCCCCCTGTGCCTTTCAAGCGGAATGATCGTGACGCGCCCAGACCCGAGCATATCAAGCAACGAGAGGCCACGCGACAGCAAACACTGAACAAGCAGCGTGCCGCTAACGAACGGCCACCGGTCAAAGAGCCAGAGCAACTCAAGTTAGCACGTATTAAGGGGTTAACGTCATGGTCAAGTTGTCCGGTGCCGCTAGATATGGTGGTGTGTCGAGACAGTAAAGATGAAAGCCTTGATAACGCGTGGGGCATCCTCACAACTAAACAAGACGAATTAAAGGCCGTTCCGGTCGCCAAGCGCTATCATTTTCGTATACACATTGAAGAGCGTCATCGCCACTTGAAGTGCTTCTGGGATTTGGCTGGGTTTTCCTCGCCGTGTTTCAGTCTTGTTGTGAATCAAATTATCTTCACGGTACTGACCTACTCATTGTTGCAGCAACAGATTTTTCGAAAAAACCGTAAGGCGCTGAACAAGGCGAGCAAAAGCCGTTTGTTGGAAGAATTAACACCAGTCTCCGAAGCGGTTATCGTCTATGTCGACCATTACTATGCAGTCTTTGATAAGCTTGAGTACACGGGCATGGTGCTTGATGTCCCTGAAGCCGCCCGAGGGAAACTGCGCAAGCTACTTAAACGCAAGCGAACCGAGACACGTGTGGTGAAAGCCACAAGAGCACCCCCATAATTGCTTCTTCTCAACATTCATCTTCCCTGATTCAGCCTGCTTGCGTGCTAGGTGCTGTCCTTTTGCGCCCGAGTGCGGGTACAGACAGGAAAAACTGCGATGCGTAGTCGTTACCGATACCCTTTTGCCTCCGACGTAGCTTTTGATTGGCCGTGATTGCCTTTCCTCCGGGAAAGACGTTCGTATCGTGGGACGCTTGTGCCCACATCCACAACCTTTTCGTTTTTACGGATCCAAAGCGCCCCTCCCGACCGCGGAGGGGCGTTTTGCTTTGTCAATCACTCCCCACTGTCTGAATCGCAAGTAGATAAACAAAAAGCCTTCAATCTATCGGAAACTTGTG
>JBBAEY010000145.1:0-2714 GCA_041655755.1 Tissierellaceae bacterium | reverse complement strand
TCGCTTTCCCGGGGCGCGATTCGTCAGGATGGGCGCGTATCACAAAGAGAGTTTGGGGATAGCTTTTAGAGGTTTCCAAGACCTGGTCGAGCCAGGCAAACATATCCTCGAAGAGAACATTAGCATGAGGTTGGCTGGTATCAAAAATCACGTTGGTAAAAACAGGGACGATATTTTCAAACCCCTTGGCGAGTTGTCTGAATTCAGGTGTCAGGTCGCTCATTTCGGGCCAAAACTGTACCCCTGCCATATGAAAATCGCCCTTAAACCGAGAGGTCAAATAGCGGTCAAGCTTTTCATTCTGCTTCGGGTTCAACTTGAAAGACTCGGGAATGTTGAGATCGTACGCAGTCGCATCACCTTCGGTGAAGTAACCAGTGAAGGGCAGCAAACCGACTTCGTGGGATATCACCCGGATGCCGTGCTTTCGGGCAATCCAGCGTGCAGTAGCCTCCGGATATTGCATACCATTGAAGACCACAACTTGTTGAGGGGTATGCTCGAGAATCAACAATTCAAATTGAATAGCCAGAGACCATGCAGATTTGATGTAGTTGCGGTAGAGCTTTAAGGTGATCGCATCATCTTCGAGGGCATGTCGCCGCAATATCCAGCGAATTGAGGGGAGAACCAGCTTTCCCAGCGGGATCGATTGCATCTCGAAGTTCATCAGCTCTTCCAGGCTCAAACCCTCGAGCAGGTGTACCAATTTCTCATTGGGTAAATAACGGAAAGTGACCAGGTCGGAATTACTGAAGACCTCCCGCGATTGTTTTTTACAGCCAGCACAGGGCGGGCGGGCATCAGGGTCTTTTCGATTTGTCCCCAATATACAAGGCTGCATACCGGAGGCGCAGACAAAGTGAATCACGGGGATACCTTGAAGCTGAAGAGCCCAGGCAGACAGGATCGCAAAGCCAGCGTTCAGGCTGACCCCTTCCAGACGCGTAGATGCATCAAAAAAGATAACCGGCTTTTGACCCGTTGGGTCAGGGGAGTTCCCTTCTACATGCCTGGCAGCGCTGTGAAAATCCAGATTGTTTACGCGGCGGATCGAGTCGCGCAGCAGCCGTGTATGAATCCGCCTGAAAATACTTTGTGTCGACATTTATTGACTAAACCGCCTTAGCTTTCGCAATGAAGATTGTTCACTATCATACACATGTTTGATGCCATCTCCGAGTGATTTCTCTGTCACACGGATATATTTGACCAGGCTGGCGAGACCTTGTGGCTCGACAGATGCGCTCTGATCCGAGCCCCACATGGCGCGATCTAGGGTGATATGGCGTTCCACCATACAGGCACCGAGCGCTACGGCAATTGCAGATGGCACCAACCCAACCTCATGCCCCGAATATCCGATTGGACAGCTGAAACGCTCTTTGAGCGTCTGGATCATCCGCAGGTTCAATTCTTCGGGAGGGCAGGGATAAGAGCTGGTAGTATGGCAAAGCACCAGGTTGTCTTCACCTAACACTGCTATTGCCTCGTTGATCTCCTCTATGGTAGACATCCCGGTAGAAAGAATGAGGGGTTTGCCCGTATCCCGATGAGCACGCAGCAGTTCTTTGTCGGTCAGCAAAGCAGAAGGTATTTTGTGGGTAGGTGGGTCAAACTGCTGAATAAATTCAAGGGAAGGGATATCCCACGAAGAAGCAAACCAGTCAATTCCCAGTTCCTTGGCGTGACGGTCTATCTCCTGGTAGGCTTCGTGATCAAACTCAGTTTTATAGCGATATTCCAAGTAGCTGATATAACCCCAGGGGGTCTCACGCATCTGGGATTGTTGTTCGAGAGGCACACAGATTTCGGGTGTTCGTTTTTGAAACTTAACCGCATCAGCTCCGGCCTTTTTCGCAGCGTTCATCAGGCTTTTGGCTATCTCGATATCGCCGTTATGGTTGATACCAACTTCACCAATAACATAGGTGGGATGAGAATCCCCCACCCAATGGTTGCCAATTTTTACTTCACGGGACATAGGTATTACTCCTTGATTTCCGATTTATTTAGGATAATTTCGATTAATTCACGGATCGCGCCGTTGCCACCCGCGTGGCTTAGAACCAAATCTGCCTGTCTGCGCACCTGGGGGTGGGCGTCTGCCGGACATGCAAAAAAACCGACATGCGGCAAGACAACCAGATCATTAAGATCATTACCGATATAAATAATTTCGTTTTTGTTGAGGTTGCTCTCTTCGATCAGCTTTTGGATTGCCTGATCTTTATAATAAACAGACTGATGGACCTCAACCTTCAGCTTTTTGGCACGGGCACTTACGACCGGGTTTTCCTCACGCGAAAGGATCAACGCTCTGATGCTGGTTTTGTCTTTCAGCATACGAATGCCCAAACCATCAGAACGGCTGCAGCAAACGCTTTCACTCCCGTCCTGATTGACATAAACCTTATCGTCGGTCATCACACCGTCAAAATCCATAATCAGGCAGCTGATTTGGCTTGGAAAGCCACGGCGCTGCTTGAGAGGGTCAACCGGATTGAGGCGGGAGTCACTCATCAATTGCGCGTAACGCTGCAGGTCGGCAGGTGTGTCGATATCAACTGTATATAACGGGTCTATCAATATCGGGAGGAGCTTATCTCCCGTGAGGCTGTTCTTATTAAGGATGGTTTCTGCTCTGATCACATCAATATGACCGGTTTGCCAATAAGTTGGGGGCAAAGATTGCCGGGGGGCGTTATAAGGCT
>JBBAEY010000144.1:0-2775 GCA_041655755.1 Tissierellaceae bacterium | reverse complement strand
AATAACTGCTATCCTGTCGGACAAAATATTTATTTCCGAAAGTTCCGTTGAGATAAGGAGTACTGCTGCTCCATCCTCTTTTGCCTTCAATATCTCCTGATGGATAAATTCTGTTGCACCTATGTCCACTCCACGAGTTGGCTGCACAGCTATTAGCAGTTTTGGTAGCTTGTGTATTTCCCTAGCCACTACGACTTTTTGTTGATTGCCTCCTGATAGTTTTTTTGCCTCAGCATGTCTGCCCGGGGTTTTAATTGAGTATTTTGAAATCATATCATCTGCATGTTTATTTATTACATTGAAATCAAAAAATATGTTTTTTCTATAGGGCTTCTTATAGTAATCTTTCAGTATCAAGTTTTCTGACACAGAAAAATCTAATATTAATCCCCTCTTGTGCCTGTCTTCAGGAATATATCCCACTCCCATCTTAACTATTTCCTCAATGGTATTGCTTGTAATGTTTTTTCCATCTAGTAGTATGGTTCCAGAACTAGCCTTCATCAGGCCAACTATTACTTCTGCCAATTCTCTTTGCCCATTTCCATCTACCCCTGCAATTCCTAAGACTTCTCCAGAATTTACAGTTAAGCTAATATCGTTTAAGGATTTTTCCCCTTTTTCAGCCTCATGGGAAATGGAATTTATCTCAAGTATTGGTTTTCCAACCTTTGTCTCCTGTTTCTTTTCCATGGCCATCAACTCACGACCTATCATAAATCTAGCCAAATCAAGTTCATTTGTATCTTTTGTATCGATGGTTTTTGTAACCTTTCCGTCTCTAAGGACAGTGACCCTGTCGCATACAAACATTACTTCCTTCAATTTGTGGGTAATTAAAATAATTGACATTCCATCGTCAGCCATTATTCTCAAAGTAGTAAAGAGTTCCTCTGTTTCCTGGGGAGTCAAAACAGCTGTAGGCTCGTCCATTATAAGGAGTTTGGCACCCCTATAGAGGGCCTTTACTATCTCAACCCTCTGCTGCTGGCCTACTGACAAATCCCCAACCTTTGAATCCAAGGAAATTTCCATTCCATACTTTCTTGCTATCTGATTAATTTCCTTTTTTAATTTTTCCTCTTTAATTATTAGACCCTTCTCCTTGCGCATTCCCATTATTATATTTTCCAATACCGTATGTACAGGTATTAGCATAAAGTGTTGATGTATCATGCCAATGCCTAAGTCAATGGCATCTTTTGAGGATCTTAGATTAAGTTTTTTGTCCTCAAAGTATATATCTCCCTTGTCTGGCTGATACAAGCCATAAAGAACATTCATTAAGGTAGATTTGCCTGCGCCATTCTCACCCAGTAATGAGTGAATCTCTCCTTTCTTTACCTCCAAATTGACATCCTCGTTGGCAGCTAATGTACCAAAGTACTTAGATATAGATACCATTTTTAATATAGTAGTCATATTATCCTCCCATGCCTTAGTCGTTTTGTGTATTGCGCTGTACATTAATTCTCTAAACTTTTAGAATATCCTTTGTAGAATCTTAACAAAAATATCTGAAAAAACAGCGTTTTTTTGTAATTCTTCTATAAGTTACCAATATATGTATGTTAAAGCCATTTTAGCACTTTATTCTAACAGTGTCAATAATCTATAATATCCTACAAAATCTTACCTTGTAGAAATTCTATAAAGACCTGCATAAGTAAAGTTTTTAAGGGAAAAGAGTATGTTTTAATGGTTTAATCATGATATAATTAAAAAAAGCAAATTTTACAAGGAAGGGATGGTTAAATGAAGTTTATTTCATATGAGATTAATGGAAGTGAAGAATACGGTGTTTTGAACGAAAATAATACAAAAATAACCCCCATGGGAATTCTCTTAAATGATCTGGACAAGAAATTACCCTTAAATTTGTTGGAGTTTATACAAAGCTATTCTGATAGCTTAAATCATGCTATACTCGACAAAATGAAATCATTTGGTGATATGGGAATTTCCCTAGAAGATGTAAAGATTACTTCTCCCATCAAATATCCAAGAAGAAATGTATTTTGTCTAGGTAAAAATTATGCCGATCATGCCAAGGAAGTGAAAAGTATACCAAGTGGCAGTGCAGAGATTCCAGATCAACCAATTTATTTTAGTAAAATCGCAGACCCCGCCATTGGACACATGGACAAGTTTTTTATTCCCAAGGACTATACTGATAAAATAGACTATGAGGTTGAATTGGCAGTCATAATTGGCAAGGATGGTAAGGATATTCTACCAGAGAATGTAGAAGAATATATATTCGGATACACCATTGGCAATGACATATCAGCAAGGGATATACAAACCAAACATGTTCAATGGTTTAAGGGAAAGAGTCTTGACGGCTTTACCTCCCTAGGTCCATATGTAGTAGATAAGTCCGAGATTAAATTCCCGGTAGAACTGGATATTAGCTGCAAGGTAAATGGCGAATTAAGACAGAGTTCCAATACTAAAAATTTGATATTTGATATAGCTACTATTATTTCGGACCTGTCAAGGGGCCTTACCCTAAGGGCAGGAGATATTATTCTCACCGGTACCCCTGCAGGAGTGGGGATGGGTTTTGAGCCAGCAAAGTTTCTAAAATCTGGCGATAAAGTAGAATGTCATGTAGAAAACATTGGAAGTTTGGTGAATTTTGCTAAAATCGAGTAGGAGGTAATTAATTATTTTAATTACCGTCCTCTCACACCACCGTACGTACCGTTCGGTATACGGCGGTTCATTAAGACAGTCCAAATTTCTCATACTGTGAAGATAAACTTTTAAAAC
>JBBAEY010000143.1:0-2868 GCA_041655755.1 Tissierellaceae bacterium | reverse complement strand
CTAGGTATGCTCTTTTATAGATATATTTCAGAAAACATAAGATCTTACATAAATAAGGGAGAAGCAGAAGCAGGTATTGAAGATTTTGATTATGCAAAGTTATCTGACGAAGATGCTGAATCTGCTAGAGAAGACTTAGTAAAAACTAAGGGTTTCTTTATTTTACCTAGCCAACTTTTTGAAAATGTAAAAGACAGGGCTGAAAGTGATGAAAACCTAAATGAAACCCTAGAAGCCATCTTTAAAAATATAGAGGCTTCTGCCCAAGGAACAGATAGTGAGGCTAACTTCAAGGGCCTTTTTGATGACATTGATGTTAACTCTAATAAGTTAGGTGGCTCTGTAGTTAAAAGAAATGAAAAATTAGTCAAGCTAATAAATTCAGTAGCAGATATGAAGCTAGGCTCCTACCAGGACAATTCCATAGATGCCTTTGGAGATGCCTATGAATACCTCATGGCCATGTATGCCTCCAATGCTGGAAAATCTGGTGGAGAATATTTTACACCCCAGGAGGTTTCTGAACTCCTAACTAGGATAGCCCTAGTAGGCAAAACTGAGGTAAATAAGGTATATGACCCCGCCTGTGGATCGGGATCCCTACTTTTACAGTCAGCTAAGATTCTAGGCCGGGACAAGGTAAGACAGGGTTTCTTTGGACAGGAAATAAATATAACCACCTATAACCTTTGTAGGATTAATATGTTCCTCCACGATGTGGATTATGATAAGTTCGATATAGGCCATGGCGATACCCTAAAAGATCCCTTACACTGGGATGATGAACCCTTTGAAGTCATAGTATCTAATCCCCCCTACTCTATTAAATGGGCAGGTGATGGAGACCCTATCCTAATAAATGACCCTAGGTTCTCACCTGCTGGAGTTTTAGCCCCAAAATCAAGGGCAGACCTAGCCTTTATCATGCACTCCTTGGCTTGGCTATCAACTAATGGAACAGCGGCTATTGTATGTTTCCCAGGAGTTCTTTATAGAGGTGGAACAGAAGCCAAGATAAGAAAATATCTTATCGATAATAACTATATAGATGCAATTATCCAGCTTTCAGATAATCTTTTCTTTGGTACTTCTATAGCCACTTGTATTATGGTGCTTAGAAAATCCAAATCAGAAAATTCAACTCTCTTTATAGATGCATCTAAAGAGGCTATTAAGGTAACCAATAATAATAAATTAACTGATGAAAATATAGGAAGGATTTTAAATATATATAAGGATAAGGAAGAAATCCAGTATGTGTCCAAATTAGTCCCCAATGATGAAATTGTTAAAGAAGATTATAACCTATCAGTTTCTACCTATGTAGAAATAGAGGATACCAGGGAAAAGATAGATATAAAGGTATTGAATAAGGAAATTGAAGAGATTGTAAAGAGACAAAAAGTCTTGAGGGAAGAGATAGATAAGATAATTCATAATTTATAATTCATAATGTATAATGCATAATTATGAATTGAGAATTGATAAATGGAGGGAAAAGTTTTGAAAATCACTTCTAAAGAATTCGTCGGTTTTTTTAAAAAAGAGTTTAATATAAATTTTATTGATGCTAAAACGGGAAAAAATGTCTTAGAAATAATAAAAGAGAATGAGAAGAAGAAAAATTGTTTGAACTGTTATTGGTCAATGTCTGGAGATGGAGTATATTTGCATAAAGAAGATACCATATGTATAAATGATAAGTCGGAATATGTAACGGATTGGATGTCAGATGAAATAGTCTGTGAGTTTTGGGAAAAGGATGGTGAGAAAGCTGACTAAACTAGATAGGTTGATAGAGGAACTTTGCCCTGATGGGGTGGAGTATGCGAAGCTTGGGGAATGTTGTGAAATAGAAGATAATAAGAGGAAACCTATCAAAGCAAATAATAGGATAAAGGGAAAAACCCCTTATTATGGTGCAAATAATATACAAGATTATGTTGAAGGTTTTACACACGATGGAAAATATACTCTTATAGCAGAAGATGGTTCTGTTAGCCTAGAAAACTATTCAATACAATATGTTGAAGGAAAGTTTTGGGCTAATAATCATATCCATGTGGTTAAAGGAAACACGAAACTAAATACAAAATTCCTTTATCATTACCTAACTTCGTTTAACTTTATACCTTTTTTGACAGGAAGTACGAGAGCAAAGTTGAACAAATCAAGAATGGTAAATATTCCGGTTCCCCTCCCTCCCCTCCCAGTCCAAGTAGAAATTGTCCGTATCTTAGATAATTTCACAGAGCTTACAGCAGAGCTACAAGAAGAGCTCAACAAGGAACTTACAGCCCGCAAGAGGCAATATGAATATTATAGGGATGAACTCTTAACCTTTGGTGATGAGGTTGAGTGGAAAACTTTAGGTGAAAGCCTAGAACGTACAAAAGGTACAAGTATAACAGCAAAAAGAATGAAAGATATAGACTCGAAAAATGGACAAATCAGAATCTTTGCTGGTGGAAAAACCTATGCAGATGTCCACTATGGTGATATACCAGATAAAGATATAAATACAAATTCTTCAATAATTGTAAAATCAAGAGGTAATATAGAATTTGAGTATTACGATAGACCATTTAGCCACAAAAATGAATTTTGGTCTTATTATAGTAAAAATGAAAATATAAATGTTAAATATATTTATTATTTTTTACAAACAAAGATAGACTATTTTCAACATAGAGCAAATACTATGCAAATGCCACAAATATCTATACCTGTAACGGATAAATATAAAATTCCCATTCCACCACTAGACCAACAAGAAAGAATAGTCTCCATCCTAGATAAGTTTGATGCCTTAGTTAATGATATATCCATTGGCCTACCTGCAGAGATAGAGGCTAGGCAAAAGCAGTA
>JBBAEY010000142.1:0-2955 GCA_041655755.1 Tissierellaceae bacterium | reverse complement strand
ACAGGTCCTAAGGACCTGTTTTATTCTTTTCTCGTATGGGCAATTCTACTGGCTGCAGCCGCTGCAATGGCTGCTACTAGGTCGTCTAAAAATGTGTGAACTGCATCGCCCTTCATCTCGTCTAATTCCTTAAGTATGCCTACCTTTTCCTTGTCCAGATATCCGTAGTTTGTAAGTCCAATGGTTCCATAGACATTTACAATAGATAGGGGAATTATCTCGTCAATGCCATATAGGCCCTCATCTGTCTCCACAATGGTCTGAAGTGGCTCTGGCAACAATTTCTTTTCAGCAATTTCATCTAATGCAATGCCAGTCATTATTGCATGGATTATTTCCCTCTTTGTAAGGACTGCCTTGATATTATCTACGCAAACCTCCAAGCTAAGGTCTGGGTAATATTTCTGTTGCAGCATAAGGACCAACTCACCTATATCCTCTAGCTTTACCCCTCTTCTTTCCAGCATCTCCAGTGTCATCTTATTTAATTCTTCCATATTATATTTCGCCATTTGTTTACCCCCTATATTTCTAATATTGCCTATCATATTACCCAATATCTAATATTATACTCAATTATTAGAAACTTTTATCAGGTAAGTAGCATATTTATAAATTTAATATCATTTTTGCAATATCCTCTAATTTGTCATTTACTGTATGCTTATCCACCATTCTTCCCCTTTCATCAAAGAGTACCAATGAATCCATGTTTAATGCGGCAAATCCTGATTCTGCTCTAAATCCAACATTAAATACATATTCTACAAAGAGCCTTTGGTTATTTTTTTCATAATTCAGGGAGTGGACATAGTGCCTTTTACTCAATCTTTCAATAAAATACCCCTTCTCTAAGACAAACTTAACTACTCCTATGTCAAATTTTGCTTTTATCCCCTTTACTGCCATATCGCCAATATACTTCATTTTTATCCCCCTTGTTATCATTACAAACCTGCACCTGTTCTAACGTTACTTATTTATACCCATAGGGGGAACTTTTAAATATTGATTTTTATTTTTATATAAAAATAGACTATACCTTGATAGTATAGCCATTTTTAAGCCATGGAGCTTAGGGGATTCGAACCCCTGGCCTCCTGACTGCCAGTCAGGCGCGATCCCAACTTCGCCAAAGCCCCAAATTTCAGTTACTAGTATATGATAATACATTTGTCTAAGTTTTTCAAGTGTTTTTTCAGATTATCATATTTTAGCCGTAATTTCGTTGCTAGCTGATAGCGAATTGGAAAAATAAGCTCTTAATTTATTCCACATTACACGTTAAATCTAAATTCGATTATATCCCCGTCTTCAACTATATATTCCTTGCCCTCCAGGCTGGCAAGTCCCTTTTCCTTTAGTTTTACCATGGAGCCGTGTTCCTTTAAATCCTCAAATTTGCACACTTCTGCCCTGATAAATCCCTTTTCTATATCTGTGTGAATCTTCCCTGCTGCTTCCTTGGCTATGGTTCCCTTCCTGATGGTCCAGGCCCTTACCTCGTCTTTTCCCGCTGTGAGAAAGGATATGAGGCCCAAATAATCATAGGATATTTTAGCCAGTAAATCAATTCCAGACTCCTCTAGGCCCAAATCTTCCATGAACATTTCCCTATCTTCTTCCTCTAATTCTGTCAGCTCCAATTCCGTCTTTATACATAGCTCTATTAGGGGAGTATTCATTGACTTAGCAAAGTTCTCAACATCTGTCTTGGCAGGATATTCACCACCTGTAAGCTGCTTTTCATCTAGGTTAGCAACTATAAGCATGGGCTTTTCCGATAGGAAGGAAAATGTCCTCAATATTTCCTTTTCCTCATCTGTCAAGTCAATATTGTGGAGCAATAGGCCGTTTTCTAGGCCCTCCCTACATTTTTTCAATACTTCCAATTCTTCTAAGTTCTCCTTGGTTACCTTCTTGGAAGTTTCAATTCTCTCTATCCTATTTTCTATGACTCCCAAATCTGCAAATAACAGCTCTAGGTTTATTGTTTCAATATCCCTCATGGGATTAATGGAGCCCTCTGCATGGATTACCTGTTCGTTTTCAAATACCCTGAGTACATGGACTAGAAGGTCCACCTTTCTAATATTGTCAAGAAACTGATTGCCTACACCCTTTCCCGAGCTTGACCCCTTGACTAGTCCGGGCACATCTATGACCTCTATATTTGCATAGGTTTTTTTCTTGGGCTGGTAGATCCCATCTAAAAAATCTATCCTCTCATCTGGTATCCTTGCTATTCCCAAATTCGCCTCTACTTTTCCCTGAGAGAACTCTTTTACTTCAATATGTGAGCCTGTTAACAAATTAAACAAGCTGGTCTTGCCTACTGTTGGCAATCCTATTAATCCAATTTTCATATTCTAAATCTTCAACTCCTTTTATTTTTCTATCCTCGCGGAATTCAGACCAAAGAAACTTCCTATTATGCCAAGCAATCCGCTTGTGGACAAGATGAATATAGCCATGAAGCTCGTCAGGGTTTTCATATCTGGAAGTGGTATAAATAGGTTGGAAGATATTTGGCCGTATCCCATTCTAATAGTTAAGTATACCAGCCCAAGGGCCATTAGTCCACCTGCCATAGTCAAAAATAATCCTTCTAATAGGAATGGAAATCCTATAAAGCTATCTGGTGCTCCTAAGAGCCTTAGGGTATTGATTTGCTCCCTGTTATTGTATATTCCCTGCCTAATAATATGGGATATGACAACTAGGGTGGATATCCCCGTCGCTGTAACCACCAATATGCCAACTAGGGTAAGCAGGCCTATTAGGCTCTGAAGCTTATCTATTATATCCCTATTATCCCTTATGTAATCTATGTCTTTAAACAGCTCTAGCTTTTCCAAGATACTGTCTAACTTTTCCATATTGATTTTTACCTCTATAAAGGCCTGAAAGGGGTTGGAGTCAAATAGTTCCAATACCTTGGCTTCCTTGCCCAAT
>JBBAEY010000141.1:0-3257 GCA_041655755.1 Tissierellaceae bacterium | reverse complement strand
TGCATTTATCTTAATCTTTCCGTTTACTCCCTCTGTCATTACACCTATTACGTCGCCATGGCTGTTGGTAATCAGCTCTGTTGCCTTGGTTTCGGTCATAATCTTAACATCGTTTTCCTTGAGGTGTTTTTCAATATTTGTCGTCAAGACACTGCCCCCACCGTCAACTGGGAAGTGCAGCCTCTCCACTGGGTCAAAGCCAAAGCCTTCGATTTTACCATAGGTATGCTTGACTACATCTACTAACCAGTGGGTGGTCTTTATTGCCTCGTCCATGAACCTATCGACGAAGCTATAATCCGGATACTTACCATCTGGGTTGCTGGTCATTTGCCTTGCCTTCCACAACTCCATCCAAGACTCCTTGGTGTCTTTTATGCCCAGTTCTTCTTGGAATCTAGTACCTGTAGCCGAAATTCCACCGCCGGAAAATGATGTAGAGCCTCCTGTAACAGCAAGTTTTTCCAGCACTATGACATCTGCTCCATTCTCATGGGCAGAAGCTGCTGCTGCAAGCCCCGTTCCACCAGCACCGACAACTACAATATCCGTTGTCAACTCAGTTTCCGTGACAGAATCACTGCCCTTTTCTTTTCCCTTCAGGGCACTTATGTCTCCACCTGCTTGTTTAACACAGTCTTCTACCACTGCCAATATTGCATTTGAGGTCATAGTTGCACCGGATACAATATCAACCTCCAATGTCTGTCCTTCTACTATGTGCTTTGGTATCCTTTCAATTGGAGTATCTCCAATCCCTTCTGTCTCGCTGTGTTCCTTCACTATAACAGATACTATGGACCTTTCGTCAAAGGTCACTTCTACTGTTACATCACCATTTTTCCCAGGAGCTGCCGATGTATATGTACCCGAGGTGAAAGTAGTTCCGCTATCCATGCCACCTGGCAATTCTGGTGTGCTTACTGGTGCCTCTTTTGCACATCCCACTATACCCATAATAAGCATACTAATCAACAAGAAACTAATTAACTTTTTATATCTCATTGTTTTCCCTCCTTGTTTGATATATGTCTAACTACTTTAAGTGTATATTGTAGTGCTGTAACCACGTCAATAGGGAATTTTGTATAATTTTTGTAAATAATGAAGAAAACATTGGGTTAGCCCAATGTTTTCCTTTCAGCTTTTCTGCCTACATATGCCATTGAATATAATTTTTTATCCTTGATTTCCATATTATATGGATTTGATTCTACAAGAGGTCCAAGGATTGCCATCTCCAAGGTAAGTAACTTCCCCAACCTTAGGCTCTCCATGTGGATGTCCTTGTCATAGTATGGCCTTAGCTTAGGATCTAGGGAGAGATAGTCGCTGGAGTCCTTGTCAAAGTAATGATATGTAGCTGTCAATATTCCCTTTTCCTTTAACAAGGATAGAATTAGGTCATAGAGGGACCTATTGTAGCTCCTGCTAAATTCCTTGCTCATGCCGTGGTCAACTATCATGTCTATGGTTGACTCCCTAATGGGTAGATTTTCTATATTGCAGCACAAAAATATTATATTATTATATTGATAGTTGGATTCGACATTCTTTTTCATATCCATCAACCTTTTTCTGTCCTTGCAGGTTAAGATATATTTTGATGATGGATGCAAATGCTTCAGATACTGCATTAGAAACGAACCAACGCATGTGTCCAGCTCCAGAATGAGTCCAGGTTCCTCCATATACTTGTCCATGTAACCTATTAATTTTGCCATGCCATTATAGTAAAAGTTGATAAACTTGGCAGATGCCATGTGAAGAAATTCCCTCTTGCTAGGGAGCTTCCTCTTGTCCGATAGTTCTGTGTCTACAAGACTCCTGTCTATGTATGTGCCATTGTCTATGGTAGCAGAATAGCCGCATTGGCACTCTATTTCCCCAGATATAATCATGTTTTTTTCTAAACTTCCATTGCTTATCTCTAGGTCCCTGTGGCATTTGGGGCAGGTCAGTATTTCTAGGAATGAGAGGGGTATACCTATTCTAGTAACCTCATCTAATTCCGATTGAAATTTCATTATCTTGTCGTCGATTAGGGCCTCCATATCCCTATACCTTGACAGCTCGTCCTGAAAATGATCCTTCTGAGACATCAGTAGTGATACATAATATTTCCTGTACTCCGCATTACTATCACCTGCCAGACGGTGATAGGACAGCAGTTCCTGTATTTTAGATAGGGGAAAATCCAACTGCTTTAGTTCAAATATCTTTTCCAAGTCCCAACTGTCATTATGATTAAACCTGTAATGGCCCCCTGCTTTTTCTGATACCAATAGGCCCAATTCCAAGTAATATCTAATTGTATCTATGGTTGTATTATGCTTGCTGGCAAATTCACCAATTCTCATTGTCTTTTCTCCCCTCCTGGATTTGTCTATATTATATCATAAACAAGTCCATATGAAAGAGTCAAAATTTTCAAGCTAATCACATGACTTCTAAGGTCATCTTTCTATTAATTCTAATCCCTTTATCTTCGTACTCTTAAGGTATTCCACTACCCCAGCAGATGTATCATCCATGTGGTCACTGTTTAGAATAGTAATCGTCAAACTGCATTTATCCCCAATGCAGTTGATTAGTTTTATAAATGCATTGATTATACCTACGTCCATGACATCTTGTTTGTATGGGTCTTCTACAGATTTTTGCTTATTCAAACGGTTTAAAATATCTCCTTGTATACGTCCCAAGGCGTATATTTCGTTTTCATTTAGTTGCTCTATACAATTTAAATCTGTATTTTTTACTATTTTCCCGACGACATCTGAAATCCAGAAAAATTCTACATTTTTTATGCAATAGGATGTCAGACTTAATTTGCTCTCCTTGCTCCCTGTATACTTGTGATTTTCTAAAGACGATTTTATCTCCATGTACTTGTTTCGGAGTTTTTCAGAGGGAAATACTCCTAGTCCATTGGCTAAAATGTCGTTGAAGTCATTATAATATGCCACTGCTGCCACGGGCTTTTCTAATTCTACATATGTATTTAAAACCTTGAGGACCATATCCTCATCGAAGGGCTCCATCTCCAATATCTCGTCTATTACTAGAAGACAATCCTCGTGCTTATCTTCTCCCTCATATAATTCTACCAAACGCTTCAGTATCCTAATTTTATGCTGATCAAATTTCATTCTCTCGAATATTATCAAGTCGTTGAATTCGTCGCAATTTTTAAAGTAATAGCCCTCTAGCAAATCGCCCCTAAAAAGCAGCTTCAAATCCATTACCCTTTGAAT
>JBBAEY010000140.1:0-3266 GCA_041655755.1 Tissierellaceae bacterium | reverse complement strand
CCAACAACAAAACACCCTCAATGCGAACCAAGGTTGCTAAGACCGAAAAAGATATTGCACTAATTAAGGTTGAGGTCGAATATTTATATTGGTTTTGTGCCAGGCATGCTAAGGAACTAAGAGTAAAGAGGAGAAAAAGCGGGTCGCGTATTATCGCTACACTTGCTTCATTGAAAACAGGCAGGACGGCAAAAAGCAGTGAAGCCGCCAAAGCACTCTTTTTATCAAACAGGCGTAAGGTTAAGATATAGAGAGGAACTAAGCTCAGAACCAAAGGGAGTGCACTAAGCATTTGTCCTGCTAATATCCAGTCGCGAGTCACAAAGTGCATTGCTGCTAACAGGAAGGGGTAGAAAGGCATTCTGTAGTACTTGATACCTTCGGTAAACAAGCCTTCGGAATGTTTTAGTGCGGCGGATATATAGACTGCTGCATCTGGATTAACTACTGGAGAATGTAGTAGCAGAAACCCTTTTAAGAATACAGATAAGGCAATAATGGCAAGCAGGGCTTTATTGTCGGTCGCAAACTTCTTAACTGGACTCATGGATTCGCTTTGTTTCCTATTCACGTGTATTTTTTTGGTTACAGGGCGCTAAATCAGCGCTAGCATTAAAACTTTTTTTCATGGAGTGTTCTGTGCCTCCTGTGCGGTTGCGTCCACGTCTTTTCTCGAAAGCACGGTGACCAGTCATGACAATCAAGGCTGCAGTGTATGTTTCTCAATCAAATCCACCGCCCTTTCCGGCATACTGAATAGATCATTCTCTTTAACATACCGCGCAGCGTTTTCTTTCCATGCCTGGATTTTGGATGAATCTAACATGGATTGCAGGGTTGCATCCATTTCACTTTGCACAAAGGGGGTAGAAAGCACGTGCCCACTTTGCGCGGCGCGGATGTGAAATGCGTAGCCACATTCAGCGGTGCACAGAACCGGAAGCTGTGCTGCTACACTCTCAAGCAATGCGGTACCGGTATTTTCCCGATATGCCGGATGCAGCAGCACATCCGCCGCAAACAGCAAATCGGGGATATCGTCGCGTCCGCCGAGAAAAACCACCTGATCTGTAACGTTTAACTCTTTGGCCATCCGTATGAACGGGCGGGGGTTATCTTGCCCCACGATGTATAGAGATGTTTTACGCAGTACCGATTCGGGCAGGCGCGCCAAGGCGCGCAAGCTTCTATCTACCCCCTTGGTTTTAAAGCCGGAGCCAACCATCAGAAGCATATTGTGGCCATCATTCAGTCTCAGTTCAACCCTTTTTGCGTGACGCCGCTGTGCATAATCTGCGGGAGCAAGACGGTCGCGCTGAATTCCGGGAGGGAGCAGGTGCATACGTTCTGGCTGGGTGTGATAAATGCGCGCGAAGTTTTTCTGCTCGGTGGGGGAGATGAGGAGAATCTGCGTATCTACCTGCGGATCAAAGACGCTTTTTTCGGCGGTAAGAAAACTGCGCGTGCGTGGCAGCATATTATACACGCGCGAGCGCTCCTGTGCTTTGGCCGCAAAACATGGATCGGCCGCATAATAAAAATCCAGCCCCGGCATTTTGTTGAACCCCACCAGCGCCGCATAGTTTCCCTTATCTACCAATTCCTCTACCTTAAGCGCGAACTGTGCATAACGCCGGTAGTTAATGCGTGCGCGTACATCTACGCAGGTTACTCTCAGAGGTGGCGGCACTTCACCGCTGGTCTCAAGGGCAAAAATATCCACTGAGTGCCCGCGTGCCACACACTCCTGCGCTATCTTGATGCAGTCGCGTTGCAACCCGCCGTAGGGAAAGTATTTGAACAGAGCAAAGGCCAGTTTCATGGTAGATAAATTTCTCGTTTAAAGGGAACTCAGGACATGGGGAACTCAGGACATGGGAAGCAGGGGCGTGCCTGCACTGTGAGAGCTGGTGCCGTTTGCACCGTCTATCGTGTTGCTCGAATTAATAGTAGTGCGTTGCATGCGCGGTTACCAGTGCTCCTGAAGGCGTTTGGGTGCAGATAGAGACAGTTGCGAGACAGTTGCGGCTTAAAAAGCTAGCGCCTGTTTTTTCTACGCACCATTTCTGCCGCAATGTGGTGCCAAGTTTTTTTGGCCTCTGCAGACAGCGTGCTTTCAGCATAATAGTAGCGTAGAAATCGTATTCTATCTTTTATATTCCACTCGGCACCGGCATGTCGAACCAAGGTCGACAAGTCTCGGCGTACTGCTCGACGCCGCAGAAGGGTGCGTTTCATTTTTTCCAGATCAATAATTCTTACGTCCCAGCTGGAGGGCGTTTGTTTCACAAAAATATGCTTGGGATACAGGCAATTGTGTTTCAAGTGGTGCTTGTGCATGGTGCGTACCACTGTTGCTATGGTTGCAAGCAGGCTTTTTTTAGCTGCAGGGGCAAGAGCTGTCGGGTCAATTTTATCAAGGCTTATATGCTCACTTAAACTGAGGGTTATAAGAACCGCTTTGTGCCCAGCGTTCTTGCCTGTATGGGCAAAATAGATGGGCTCTAGGGTCGGGACTCCGCATCTCTGCAGGCGCTTGATGCTGGCGTATTCCCTCTTAAAGGTCGGTATTCCATGGATTGGATGCCGAAACGTTCGCGAGATATGTTTCTCTTGGCGCTTTATGAAAACCTCGACAGGTCCTTCCGAGTTCTGGAGTGTGTATTTTACCACTCCACTCCAGCCGCCGCGGCGTATATTCGGCTCCTCGAACCATTCGGTCTTTAAATCCCAGATGGAGTTAAAGTCAGCAAGCTGGTTTGCGCGCAAGATCCCCACAAAGTGTTTGTTAGGAAAGATTTGCATCATTTTCATGGCTTAACCTGACATTTCTGAAGAATATAGGTACGCCACATGGAATACCAAGGAATAGAGTCCAACTTAGCGGTAATGCGAAAACCAGCTTTGTTGAATTCCTTTTCAATGCTTTTTGCGGGGAACACAAAGCGGTTTTGATAGGAATGGTTTGCTCTACGACTTTCCGATCTTTTTCGTTTCCACCCCTTGAAGTTGCCATCTACCCAGAGGGAGATAATAACACTTTTGCTGCACACACGGTGGAACTCTTGCAAAAGCCTCTGGCGGTCCTCTTTTGCGCCCATGTGGTGGATCAAGCGGATGCAAAAAACCGTTTCCACAAAGTTGTCTTCGAGCGGTAGTTCAAAAGCGGAAGCCCTGAATGACTCTACTCTGGAAGTAATTTCCGGCGGGCGAAATTCAAGCCCGGTATTAAGCATTTCCTGACTGTGATCGCTGGCATAAATCTT
>JBBAEY010000139.1:0-3454 GCA_041655755.1 Tissierellaceae bacterium | reverse complement strand
ATTAATTGCCATATAATGGCACCCGAATATTCTACCTGGGCGCACAGTGCGCATAGGGAGTACACCAACTGCAACGACTGCCATGTGCCTCATAACAACATGGTAAATCATTACTACTTTAAAGCTATGGATGGGTTGCGCCACGCCACCATGTTTACTCTTAGGGCTGAGCCTCAGGTTATCCAAATTAAGGAGGCTGGCGCCAAGGCAGTGCAGAATAACTGCATTCGTTGTCACTCCAATGTTATAACTGATACCAAGATGATGCGACCTGAGTTTGCTCACAACGATTTACGTAAGGATCGGCAGTGCTGGGATTGTCATCGCGAGGTGCCTCACGGTAGGGTAAAGGGATTGGCATCAACACCATATGCTTTGGTGCCTCTATTGGAGAGCCCTGTGCCCAGCTGGCTTAAAAAGTTAATGGATAACTAGCAATTTATACCACAGCAAATCAAATCTTAAAACATAAACCGATGAAACACCCAAGATGATGTTAATATCAAATATTTAAAACCAATCCATGGGTGTTATATCATTACCTTTTGAAAACCAAAAAACTGAAAGATGAAACCAATAGGCGAAATTATTAAGGAGAAACCCTGGGTAGGCTGGGTACTCTTTTTTGGAACCATGGTAATCGTATTCCTACTGGGCTTGCTCGCTTCAACAATAGTTGAGCGTCGTGCCGAGGCTGTTTTTGCTTATACCCCACAGGTAGAGCATGAGCAATGGGAGCCAAGGCTCGAGGTTTGGGGAATGAATTTTCCCCGTCAGTATGAGACCTATCTCCAAACAGCCGACACAACCTTTGAGAGTAAGTATTACGGTGCGAGCAAAATTGATATGCTGGCCGAGTATCCGGAGCTGGTTGTGCTTTGGGCGGGCTACGCTTTCTCTATGGACTATAGGCAGGGGAGGGGCCATATGCATGCGGTTGACGATGTGCGTCAAACCTTACGTATTGGGTCGCCTTTAACTCCGGAGGAGAATATACAGCCCGGTACATGCTGGACATGCAAAAGCCCCGATGTGCCCAGGCTGATGAAGGAGATGGGTATAGCAGAGTTTTATGCATCTACCGTATCGGAGTTTGGTCCCGAGGTGGTTAACCCCATTGGCTGTGCCGACTGTCATGATGCCAAAACAATGCAGCTGCAAATTACTCGTCCAGGCCTTATCGAGGCTTTTCAGCGTCAGGGCAAGGATGTGGCAAAAGCAACCCATCAGGAAATGCGCTCACTGGTATGCGCTCAGTGCCATGTGGAGTACTACTTCAAGGGCGAGGGCAAGTACCTAACATTCCCCTGGGACAAAGGCTTTAGCATGGAGGATATGGAGGCATACTACGATGAGATCAAATTCTCGGATTGGACCCATAAGCTAAGCCGTGCCCCAATGATTAAGGCACAGCACCCCGATTATGAAATATTCCGCTTTGGCGTACACTACGATCGTGGTGTATCATGCGCCGATTGCCATATGCCATATAAGAGCCAAGGAGGAGTGAAGTTCACGAACCACCATATCCAAAGCCCGCTTAACGATGTGGCCAATACCTGTGGCGTTTGCCATAGGGAGGATGCAGCCAAGATGGTACAGAATGTTTATCAAAGGCAGGATGCTTTGCACCAAACTCGCACCTTGCTTGAGGAGACGCTTGCCAAGGCGCATATCGAGGCCAAGTATGCTTGGGACAATGGTGCAAAGGAGAGCCAAATGATGAGGGCGTTGAAGCTTATTCGTGGTGCACAGTGGCGTTGGGATTACGTTGCTGCTAGCCATGGTGCTTCGTTCCATGCCCCATTCGAGAGCGCTCGTGTTATTGGTTTAGGCCTCGAGATGGCCCAGGAAGCTCGTATCGAAATCACCAGGGTAATGGCCGGCATGGGCTATGCCGACCCAATTCCTATGCCCGATATCTCAACCAAGGCCAAGGCTCAGGAGTTTATTGGTCTCGACATGAAAACCCTAAATGCCAAGAAAAAGGTTTTCCTCGAAACGGCCGTTCCACAGTGGCTAAAGGAGGCGCAGGAGCGTGAGGCTCAGTACCCAACCAAAAATATTTAGCAAGCTATGAGATACCTTTTTGCATTAGTTGTTACATCCCTTATTCTGTTCAGCTGCGCCAAGCCAGAGCACCCCGAGGTGGAGGCTGTAAAAAGCGTAATAAACAAAGCCTACATCGAAGGGATTCATAACAATGGTAGCATCGATGATATAAAGGCTGGCTTTCACCCAGGTTTCGAAATGCTATCAAATACCAATGGCGAGCTTACCCGCTTTTCCATTGGCGAGTGGGTTGAGCGCATAGAAACCAACCGGGCCAATAACCCCGACCAGAAGCGCGACAGGACAGATGTTAAGTATATTGATGTTGACATCACTGGTGGAGTTGCCTCTGTAAAGTTTGAGCTGCTAAGGAATGGCGAAACCATTTTCACCGATTACATGTACCTATATAAGTTTGGTGACGACTGGAAGATAATTGCTAAGGTGTACCACCGACACTAAGAAAATGTTTAATTCGTTATATGATGAAGCCCCGCTTTTGCTGGGCTTCATCATTTTCTACTAGTACGCATACGAACAGGTATTGTGCATTTGCGAACATAATTCTGTTGCTAAAGATAATCATGAAAATGCTGTATTGTTCTGAAAAATAGTTTGCTGCGAGTTGTGGAATGCAATTAGTAGTTGCTAGGCAAACTTTTAAACTTATATTATGAGAATGATTGGATTATTTTTAGCCTTAGCCTTAGCAACTAACCTTTCTTTTGGACAGGCTTCGGAACAGGAGAGTATTAAAAGCGTAATCAACGCGGCGTATGTTGAGGGAATTCATAACCACGGAGATTTAAACCTAACTCGTTCGGGTTTTCACCCCGATTTTGAAATGTACGTTTATCGGAATGGAAACTTTTCGAAACGATCGCTGCCCAGCTGGATATCGGCAATAGAGGCTGGCCGTAACAGAAACCCTAATCCTCCTTCCCAAAAGGCAGTGGCTAACTATCTAAACATTGATGTAACAGGCAATTCAGCCTCGGTGAAACTTGAGTTGATGCGTGGCGGTAAAAAACTATTCACAGACTACCTCCTGCTTTATCGAATTAATGGCGAGTGGAAAATTGTGAGCAAAGCATTTCATAGTCATTAGGCTTTAAGTGCCGGCAATTGTGTTAAGCCCTGCAAAGGGCTTTTTTGCTGATTTAATGACTTTTATCAGCAATTTATGCTGAACAACCTAAAATATTGATAGCGTATTCTGCAACCTTTTGTCTATACTTGGGTAAATTTACAGCGTAAACTTGTTATAATATTTATCCTATAGAACATTACTATGAGCAGACATCTTAAAATAAGGGATTTAACCCTCCGCGATGGACAGCAATCGCTTTTTGCTACCCGAATGCAACAGGTTGAGGTTGATAAAGTGCTGCCGCTATTCAAG
>JBBAEY010000138.1:0-3535 GCA_041655755.1 Tissierellaceae bacterium | reverse complement strand
AGAGAATAGACGCCGGAGTGGCGGAACAGGCAGACGCACAGGACTTAAAATCCTGCGATCCTTAAAGATCGTACCGGTTCGATTCCGGTCTCCGGCATCAAACCGAACAAAAGAGCAAAAGAAGAGCAGTAGCAAGTAGAAGAACAAATAAATGGCGCGGGATGGAGCAGTATGGTAGCTCGTCGGGCTCATAACCCGGAGGTCGTCGGTTCAAATCCGGCTCCCGCAATTTAGATTTACCTTATTACTTTTAATTATGGCGGCGTAGCTCAGGTGGCTAGAGCATGCGGTTCATACCCGCAGTGTCAGCGGTTCAAATCCGTTCGCCGCTACTTCAGTACAATGAATGGCGACACACCTTCTTTGGAGGAATGTCCCAAATATATGGCCCCATGGTCAAGCGGTTAAGACATCGCCCTTTCACGGCGGTAACCCGGGTTCGATCCCCGGTGGGGTCATAAATAAGGGCGCATAGCTCAGTTGGGAGAGCACCTGCCTTACAAGCAGGGGGTCACAGGTTCGAGCCCTGTTGTGCCCATTATACAATGCACAATTCATAATGCACAAAGCACAATTTTAAATAATTTTGATGAGTGTCTGGCTAGCAAGCAGAAGGTCGGGATTATAATAATTGTGGACTGTGAATTGTAATTTGTGAATTGCATTGGCCTGGTAGTTCAGATGGTTAGAATGCCAGCCTGTCACGCTGGAGGTCGAGGGTTCGAGTCCCTTCCAGGTCGTTTATGACCTAACCCGATTTGTTCGACTGAAAGGAGAAGCAAATCGATGGTAGGTCAAACGCAACATTCGTTTCACTCATTTCTACACTCGTTTTACTCGTTTCGCTGTCCGTTTTGTCAACAACTCGCGTGGCTCGTTGGACAAAAAGGCAATGAATGCCAAATTCGCACGACTGCAAGGAGTGAACGAATTTGCTGCATGAAACTGCGCATTGAAATTGTACTTAGAAACTATATTTTTTCGCGAAAGCGACTCGCTGGCGTAGCTCAATTGGCAGAGCAACTGACTTGTAATCAGTAGGTTGGGGGTTCAATTCCTCTCGCCAGCTCTTACTATAATAGTCCCTATGGGACTAAAATACTAAGGAGGAGTACCCAAGTGGCTAAAGGGGACGGACTGTAAATCCGTTAGCTAAGCTTTCACTGGTTCAAATCCAGTCTCCTCCATACATGCGGAAGTGGCTCAGTGGTAGAGCATCGCCTTGCCAAGGCGAGGGTCGCGAGTTCGAATCTCGTCTTCCGCTTTATTTCCTTTTAAGATTTAAGATAGTACCATTTGGTACTAATTTTAATTTATGCGGGTGTAGCTCAGTGGTAGAGCCCCAGCCTTCCAAGCTGGTTGCGAGGGTTCGATTCCCTTCACCCGCTTATGACCTAACACAACGAAACAAAGTTGAGTTGATGTAGGTCAAACGCAATGAGCACCAAATTTATATGAGTGAAACGAATGAATAAATTTGAGTTGCGAAACTGCGGAAAATGACCTAACCCTGTATACAGGTACCCTTAGCTCAGCTGGATAGAGTGTCTGGCTACGAACCAGAAGGTCGGGGGTTCGACTCCCTCAGGGTACGTAAAACGTTGGAATTCCAACATCCTATAAAAGTAGATTTTGTGCAATAAAAGATTTAGCCAATTGGTTTTAAATCTACTTGAATAATGAGTTCAAGGATTGCACATCATCTGCTTTTGTGTTTTCTTTAATATAATTATATTTTCATGTTGACTTTAGTCTATTAAACGAATATAATGTATATAATTATATTCAAAGCTATGAGAGAAAGAGTAGTTTATTGGCGAGATTTTAGAGAGTCGGCGATGGTGGGAGTCCGATACTGGGCAATAAATGAAGAACATTCTTGAGCATCTAACCGAAATATTTAAAGTAGGCTTAGACGGGGATAGCCCGATACAGACTATGAAGTATCGACCAGATCAAGGTCCGTACTTTTATGAGTGGGCATTTATGCCAACTAAGGTGGTACCACGGAATTGAAACTTTCGTCCTTTATATGGATGGAGGTTTTTTTTATTTTAGAATGGAGGAAAAAAAGAATGACTACATTAACGCCAAAAGAAACACAAGTTGCAATAAAATCTATTAAGGATTTTTTTGAAAAAAGTCTGGGTGACAGGTTAAATTTAATTAGAGTTTCTGCACCCTTGTTTGTTAGACCAGAAAGTGGATTAAATGATAATTTAACTGGGGAAGAAAAGCCAGTATCCTTTAAGATGAGAAAATACAATCAGGATATAGAAATAGTTCAATCTCTGGCTAAGTGGAAGAGATTAGCCCTGAAATGGTATGACTTTAAGGTTGGTGAAGGGATTTATACCGACATGGATGCCATTAGACCTGATGAGGTCCTAGACAATATCCACTCAATTTACGTTGATCAGTGGGATTGGGAGAAGGTAATTAAAAAGGAAGATAGGACCTATGATTATCTAGTAAAAACAATTGAAGATATATATAGGGTATTTAAAGATACGGAAATATACCTTAATAAGTTATATCCGGGAAGGTTTAACAAAAAACTCCCAGATAAAATTAAATTTGTAACTAGCCAGGAACTTGAGAACCTATATCCTGACTTAAATCCAGAAGATAGGGAGCAAAAAATAGCTAAGGAATATGGTGCTGTTTTTATTTCCAAGATAGGTCATCTACTTGAATCTGGAATTCCTCATGGAAGCAGATCCCCTGATTATGACGATTGGAATCTAAATGGAGATATTATATTTTGGAATCCAACCATTGATTCGGCATTAGAACTTTCTAGTATGGGAATCAGAGTCGATGAAGCTACATTGGTAAACCAGCTAAAAATAGCAAAAACAGAAGACAGGCTGGCCCTTGACTATCATAAAAGGTTGTTAAATGGTGAACTTCCCTATACTGTTGGTGGAGGAATTGGACAGTCTAGAATCTGTATGTTCTTTCTAGAGAAAAAACATATTGGAGAAGTTCAGGCCTCTGTATGGACCGAAGATATCATATCAAAGTGCGGGCAAAATGGGGTATTTTTACTTTGATTCCATCAAAACCATAGATGCAAATGTTTGTATTTCTTAAAAACTTCCTTTATAATAGATGTATAAGAATTTTTGTATAATAGGGGGAAGAAATGTCTAATAAACGGATATTGATGGTGCTTTTTCTACTTGTTATTATTGGTGCTATAGGTGGAGCTATCTTCATAAAGAATAAACAGGAGCCAAACCAAATGGTAATATCATTTTCTGATACACCATACCTAATAGTTGAGGAGGAGTATGTAGACAGATTGGATTCTATTAAGTTTGTAGATGATCTTGTTTATATTTCCCTAGCAGTTGTAGAATACTATATTGATGAAAATATATTTTATGATGACCTAGAAGAAATTTTAATAATAACAAATGAGGAAAAGGTCTTAAGATATAGGCTAGATGACAAGGTGGCAAGTATAAACAGCAAGGAATTTTTAATAGAAAATACTATAAAGAAATATGACGATAGGATTAATATTCCT
>JBBAEY010000137.1:0-3540 GCA_041655755.1 Tissierellaceae bacterium | reverse complement strand
GTCCTCATTTTTCTAAATCTTATTAAATGCTAATGTTTTTTCCAAGAGGCGAGCATTTGACTGCCCTCAAGCCCTCTAATTCTAGTGACATCCTGCATCATTTCTAATACACCCTTAAAGTTACCCTCTTCATCCCTCACAGCCGTAAAGCTAATATATATGAATTTTTCGCCAGTATCTATCCAAAATTCTGCTTCATCCTGTCTACCTTCTCTAAATTCGCCAATGACTTCCATTACCTTGTCCAAACTTTCCTTAGGATGGCAATTTTGTACCTCACGTCCTATGACTCCCGGACTCCTGGGGAATATCCTATGCTTAGTATCTGTATAAAACCTGACAATTTCATTTTCATCTATATATGATAGGTCTATCTTTAAATGTTTAAATATTAGATTGATTTGTTCCAAGGTCAATTGCCCTCTACTAACTTCCAATACTGATTCACTGGATAAATCTTGGATTATACCGTGCCTGTCCAATAATTGGGATAAGTCCTTTATGAAGTCATCTTTGAGTTTATTTTCATTTTTGACCAAGGCATCCTTGTAGGTTGGCGGTGTATCTATGAGACAATATCCAATTTCATCATCACCGCTTCTCATAATTATAAATTCTTGGTCTGTAATCAGGTTCATGGACGTTGGATATAAAATTTCTTCTTCCTTAACCATCATTTCCTCAATCATATCTATTAGCTTTTTCTGGATTTCTAGGAATTCTACCTCTTCACCATCCTTTAAAGAAGCCTTTCCTTTATTTATCATTGCCTCAATATTATCTTCTAATGTCCACATAACTTTTGTAGGTTTGTCAAAATCTTTCTTTTCTAAAACAGGATAAAGTTGATTTTGTTTTCTAGCAAAATGAACCTTTATCTCCTCGAGTTTTTCGTATATTTCTTCCCATGGGTTTCTAATAAATTTCTTGGTCAGCATTTCTTTCATCTCTGAAAGCAGGGATCTTATTGCCCTTACTTCCCTTATATAAGTGTTAATAGGGTGTCCTTCCGGAGGATCTAATCTATCAAAAGTTCTTATATCTGCAAAAATTTCCAACATTTCATCCAGTTTGTCGGTTATTTCTTCGTCTGTAATTCCAAAGCTCGTAAGCAGTTGTTCGGATAAAACAAATTCCTGACCTGTGATTTTATCAAAACTTGAATTAGCTAGTTCTCTAGCTTCTTCAAGGGTGGTTTTGCCACTTAGATAATCTAGTTTTATATCCAGTATCTTTCTAATCTTTTCGTCATCAGTGCCGATTAATTCCTTCATCTTTATGTCCTTTAGTTCTATATTCAAGTACCTCATCCTTTCACCATTTTTGTAATGATATTATATCCCAATTGATAATCATTGTCAATTACAAAAGATGAGTGAATCTGCTTTTTATATTTCTTTTTTAACTATGCTGCATTCATGGCCTTATAAAAAGTCCTAAAAATATGAGGATAATAATTTCATGGAAATAATTTGATAAAGTTAATGACAAACGTTAATAAAAATGTTATTATATGCATATAATAACGATAAACATTAATTTTGGAGGGATAGTCATGTATAATGAAGTGGAGAGCAAATTCAGTAAAACTGTTAAACTGACTAAATTTCTAACATATGTATTTCTTTTTCTCAGCCTACTAGTGGCTATATATTTTATCATTACCTTAAGTATATCTTCTGAGCAATTTACAATATCTCAAAGTGAGTCTACCTATTTACTTTCCTTCAATAAAAGTTTTTCAATTAACATTATTGTAGGAAATTTTACAAATGTACATTCTGTTGCTAGAATTAAAACAATCTATTCCTTCATTGTACTTGTTGCTCTGACTATTGCCGTTTCTATCACCCTAATTTTATTTAATATTTTGAAAATATTTAACCATTCAAGTTCCCAACAAACACCATTTAATTTAAGCGTAATAAAACACTTGGAAACGATAAAATGGCTGTTAGTTGCCATAGCATTATTGCCTAATGTCATGGGATGCATAATAAGATATGTTTTAAATAAGCAAAGCATAGTATTATTTGATAATGCAGGGTTTTTAATACCTCTTTTTGTAGCCTTAATTCTAAATGTTATGAAATATATATTCCTATATGGTATTGAATTACAAAATGAATACGATTCTCTTTTATAGGTCTATAGCAATTTGTTAAAATAACAATAATATTTTATTATAAAGTACGCACCTTTACAGACCTTACTACTGGCGATTAAAAAACAAGAATCCAAAAGTAGCTGAAAATAGGAAAAGAGATGGTAGCTTGCAAGGCTACTATCTCTATATAAATATATAATATTCCCTTGCAGCTACTATTGTTGGAGGAGTGAGAACATGATAAGAGTAAATTTGGATAAAATAATGGAAGAAAAAAAGATTTTATTGAAAGATTTGGCTGATATAGTTGGCATTTCAAATGTAAACCTATCAAATCTAAAAAATAACAAGATAAAAGCCATCAGATTTTCAACCCTGGAAAACATTTGCATAGCACTCGATTGTCAGCCAGGTGATATCTTAGAATATGTAAAAGAACCAGACATAAACGATTGACCTAGATTTATTTTAAATATTATATCTATAGATATTAACGATAATCGGTCAATAGTAGATGTATTTTTAACTATAAGAAAATATGAAATAATATTCTCAATAAAGTGTTTGCAATTGACAAACCTAGTCTGTTGCCTTCGAGACAGTAGGGAGATGATAATTTGGCAACTATGAAGTCTAGTAATCATGAAATTTTAAAGACTCAATGGATATAAAATATAAAAATCAAAATGAGAGTGGTTTAACAATTAGAGATTGATGTGGGAAAAATAAAGTTACCCACGGTCAATACTACTACAGGATCAAATATTAAAACAAATCCAAAAATTTTGGATTTGATGATGCCCTGGGATGACTTAGTTCAAAGGACAACATGTAAATAGCATAAAACTATTATAAAGATATCATTGAGTATTGCCAAACACATATTTCAAAAGTTATTGCAGTTATCAATTTCTCGGCACTTCAAGACGCACTTGAACGCTTATTTACCAAACACAAAAATAATTAAGAAATGATTAAGTAGCGAAACCCTTGCTACTTAATCATTCTATATATCTTCTATACCTATGTTTTTCTTTACTTTTTGTTATTTTTATTATTTTCTTTTCCTTGATTTGGAAATTACTTGTCTTAAAGAATTAATAATTAACCACCAATCAGTACCAAACATCCCCTATCGGAACACGGAGGTCCACCAAATTCTACAATACAAAAAGCATCTGGGCATGATGGTGGTGGTATTTCTCTTGGACAGTTAAATGCACATGACGGTACAATTTTGTTTACATTCTCATATGGATTATTAGCTTTTACAATCCAGTCCATTCTGCTTCCCCCTTTATACACTTGTGTTTGGCAATAGCAAAATGCAATTTTCGGAAATCTAAAGTACAATCACCAGCACCAATATTTAATTCATTAATGAATGGGTCATTCTGTAACTTTTCCCTGTAAATAGCAGCATATGTGAATGG
>JBBAEY010000136.1:0-3544 GCA_041655755.1 Tissierellaceae bacterium | reverse complement strand
AAGGACAATATCTCCCTTTCTTGGCCCCTTGTCATAATCCTCATAGCCAAAACCACTTCTTACAGAGAATAGGGCAGCGTGTATAGTAATATCTTTGGGTGCTACGTCATAGGTCTGAGAATTGGAGCTTCCTTTTTGCCAGCCCCAATTAGGGTTCATTTCTCTTACATAATAAGTCCCAGATTTCACCTCTCCATTATTTGTTACTTTAATACTCTCATAAAATTTAGGAATTCCATTTATAGTTATTTCAATATTTTTATAAGTTGTGTTGTTAGATAATCTTTTATTACCTACAAATTTCCATTCATTCACCCAATTTCCCCATTTAAAATTCCAGCTATCCCCGTATTCATCAACCTGCTTGGGCCAACCATAATGGAGTATAAGGATTTCATTATTGGCTATTAGTCCAAGCATATCCTTGCCTGGCTTTGTATTATCATTTTTATCAAGGGCATACCTAGTCCAAATTTTCAGGTCATTATCAAAAGTTGACAAGGCTGTTCCCGTTCCATTTTTATTCCCACTAAAAATTGTATTGCCATAGGTTATCCCACCGGAAGATTGAGCAGTGGTAGGGGGAGCACTTGGCTTTTTGTTATTATTATAATCATATCTATCATAATCATACCAGTTGGTTGGATTATCATGGGTTATATAAATCTTGTCTTCAGCTGCTATGGTAAGTTTCCCCTCGAGTTTGCCGGAAATAAATATATTCCCTGACCTTATATCAAACTTACCATAGGTTTTTTGATTATTCTCATCACTGGTATTGTCATAGTTTGTCCTTACATAGATTACCTTATTGGGTATATCATTTTTAATAGAAAATCTTTTAATGTCCTCTACACCATCATTTTGATTCCTAATTACAACCTGATCCCCTTCGAGAAAAATACAGGTTCTCCCCACAAAAACCATACTGTCCTTTTCAGCCCAACCAATCAAGTCCTTATTGTTGGCGGGAAAACCAAGTTCTTCAGTCTTATATAGGTAGGATAGGTTGCCTGCATTCTTTCCTGGCTTATAAGGGTCTTTTTTGTCTATATAGAATTCTGGTCCATAACCTGTTCCTGTATCCAAACCACCCTTGTAAGTGACCACATCGTAAAACTTTGGACTTTGCTGTATATTCATGTTGCCATTTGTATGATATGGCCCATGGCTTTCATCTCCCGTAGTCCACCAAATATTGCCGTCATTGTTACTTACATATACATGGTGGACAAATTGTTTTTTCCTAATCTTAGCTAAGAGGCTTTTTTTGATATCTGGATTGCTCTTGGTCCAACCAGTGGACTTAATAGTTATAAACCTATCATTGTCACTGGGCTTAGTGACCTCTAACATATAGTATCCATCCTCGAACTCTATGGGCTTGTTCATCATTCTTTCATGTTCTTCTGTACTATAGAAGTTTAAATCATCTCCTAGGTGCCACAGGTAGTTATTGTAGCCAGCCTCAGCATATTTCATAGCTGTTTGGGTTGAATCATCTATTAGGTTGAATTTAGTCTGAGAATTAACCATATAGAAGCCTGCAGTTCCTAGAACCATCATCAATGCCATCAAAACCAAAATAATCGGTAATGCAATACCCCTTCTTTTCATTATCATTCCCCCTAATCCCCATATTGAGCCCTGCTCTTAACAACCAAAATAGTATCAATCAAAAGAGGTGAGTCACCTTCTTTAGCCCTTATTTCTACTGTCATCTTAACCTTCCTTCTATTGTCATTATTATCATCGATGACATTTATAGGATCCTCCACCCTTTCTATCTGATCAAAGATTTCCGTATTCGCGACATTCGATAAAACTTTTTTCCTGCCTGTAAAATTATTTTGATACTTTAAGGGATAGACATTATTAGTTGCCTTTTTAATATCTTTATAGATAGTTTTATTTTCTAACTTATATCTCACCAGCTCAGGAATGCCATCACCGTCCAAATCCGTGTATATATATAGTTCTGAATTACTTCCATCTGGCTTATATATTGTATCATTTGCATCGGCATTTATGGCCTGATTAACTTCTTTTTGAATAGTATTTGTAAATTCCCTGATTTCTTCGGCTACTTGAAAAGAGTTGCTGGTGTAGCCAAAGCTCCTATTAGTTAAAAATAAGATATTAAATAATAAGATTAAAATAATTGAAATAAGAGGTAAAATAACCAGTAATTCAATCAAGCTAAAGGCCTTTCTGGAATTTATAAGCTTATCATACATAGCATTATACCTCCTAACTTATCTTAATTTAAGGGAGGAAGAAGCCCTTAGATAAGGCGACACCCTTAGTATCCATTATTTCTTGGTAATTGACAATTTCCAAAAGAAGTTCCTCACTATTAAACATATGAGGCTCATAAAATTCTATCTTGAGGGTTTTATTAGAATTAGTAGTTGAAAACCCATAAGAATCTCTGGATGGTTCTTCCCCATTAATTTCAAATCTAAGATCGTTTTGTATTCCAAGTCCTGAGCTAAATCCCAGTGTAATCGACTCTATTCCCCCATCTTCATTTATCTGATAGTCTAGCTCTGTGATGGCAAAGACAAGTTTCATCTTTTCTAGTGATGGCTTATCTAGGTCATATAGGCTAAATACACCATCCCAAATCTCCTGATTCTCCTCACCTTCTAGAAAATAAATATTATCATTGTCCTTTATATGGTACTCATACTTCCACATTCTCCAGAATTTTATCCCTTGAATATCCTTTAGTTTGAGCTTCAGGCTCATATGGTCCGCATCTTCTCCCTCGTTTGGCATATAGGAGTCCCCTGTAGGTTTGATTACAATTTCGAAGTTTTTAGCATCATTGCTAATATCCAGAACTTCAATATAGCCTGGAAAATCAACTAAAAAAGACTCGCTTGGATAGGTGGGAGGGTTGTCTTTATTCCACTTAGGTATAGATATTTGCCTATATGCCCTCCAATTCTGCGATCCTGACTGTCCTTCAACTCCATCTGGCAGGACAACAATTTCCTTATTCTTCAAACTAAGGGGTTCAACATAATAAGTACCCTGTGAATAGCCAGCAAACAAGGCTTTGCCACCATCATCTGTATTTGTAAAATAAGAAAGTGTTTTATTTAAACCCATGCCAACCCTTATACTTTTTTCAGGATTGTTTGGGCTTCTCATATATACGAAAATCTCTACACTGCCTGGTTCAGAAAAGACTCTTTCGCCCTCTCTTGTAATCAGGGTACCCAGTACTGCATATTCTTTTTGTTTGCCTGAACTTAAGTCCATTGCTTCAACTGTCACATCGACTTTTTTAATGGCCTGCGGCACAGGTTCTCCAGTGGTAGATGTTTCTCCCTGCCAATAAATATTTGTAAAGATACTGTACCTCGTATCAGCTATTACAGGCTCATGCTCCCTGTCCATATACTTATCCTGGTCTACAATTCCAAAAGGCGAATATCCCTCTATGTCAATCCCTATCTTGTCAAAATCTAGGGATTTAATCCACTCAACCTGAGTATAGGCTAGGTTTAAGGCGTTGAGCCTGATATTATTCCAT
>JBBAEY010000135.1:0-3566 GCA_041655755.1 Tissierellaceae bacterium | reverse complement strand
TCGCCACTTCCTTCTGCTGAAAAAAATACATTAAGATCAAATTCATCAAACTCACCTTGACTAGCAATCTTTCTTATATCTTCTGGCATTCTATAGGTCATCATGACCATCCTAGGCAAACTCTCATAGGGATTATCCTCCTTATCTCCCCAAGCTTCTTTAGCTGCTTGCTCATCTGAATAGGTCCAGTTAAAAATCTGATCTTCTATAAATTCCCCAGAGTTTATAGCCCTAAAAGGAGTTCCCGATAAAAATAAATAGTAAGATGTTGTAATGGGTAGAAAGGTTTCATTATAAGCATTATCTGCCTCATCTTCCTTGTATTTCTCCATATCTAAAGCTTCATATTCATCCTCATCTTCTTGTTGGAAAAGTTTCCTTGCACTATCTCGCCAGGCTCCAAAATGGTATTCATCAAAAATTACTAGATCCCAATTTAAAGTATGTACCCATTCATTTTTAGCCTTTATACCGCCAGTATCCCTATTAACTCCCAAAAGATCTTGGAAGGAGCCAAAACATACAATAGGCCTGTCCCCATCTAAATCCTCAAAGGAATACCCATTTTTCTTACTTATAAATTGCCAACCTTCAAAATCTATATGAGTCATAAGATCTTCTTCCCATGCACTTTCAACTGCAGGCTTAAAGGTTAAGACTAAAACTCTTTTCATCTTCATTTTTTTAGCCAATTGATAAGATGCAAAGGTTTTACCAAATCTCATTTTAGCATTCCATAAGAATTTTGGTGCTTTATCTGGATGTTCTTTTTTTTCATTTCTGTAAAAAACTATAGTTTTTTCTACGGCATCCTTTTGCTCAGGTCTCATTTTAAAGTCTTCAGTTCTATTTTCTATATTTTCTATTCTATCCCTAACAGCAATATATGAGACCCTCAATTCCTCGACAGAACACTTATACCATTCTCCATCAGGGTTTTCTATTTTAGCTTTTTCTAAGCTCTCATGGACTCTTTTATCCATGAAAGTAGAACCATCATTACGAATAGCGGGTTCAGCAAAAACAATTTTATAGGGCTTCTCTCCTGGTAGAACTATTGGAAATTGCTGAGCTACTCTTTTTTTAACTCCTATAGTTGTATATCCAACCTTTAATAAGCCAGGATATCTTATATCTTCATAAGCATAGATCATAGGTTCCTCTTCTGGTCGTTGAGGAAAAAACTTATTTTCGGCCACGCTATCCCTCCTATTCCATTGGTTTAATCATAGATTCTATAAAGTCAATTTCTTCTTGATTTAAATTATATTTTTTGTATAGCTCTTTATCTGTCCAGGATTTAGAAAAGTCTTGAAGCGGAACAAGTTCATAAACTTTTCTAGTTGCATCTTGAGTATTTTTTAATAACATTACCATAAACCTAAAAAATTTTGTTTCTATATAACTAATAGCATTCTTACTTTCTTGTTTACTTTGAAAAGGCCCTATATGAAGATATGTTTCAGTACATACAGAGTTTTTCTCACCATAAAATGGGCGATTTATTATTTGATGTGGGAAATTCTCACCCGCTCCATATGCTCTAGATATATATACTTTATGAGTATTAATCCATTTTTTATTATTTTCTATAATCTTAATAGGCACATAACCTACAACCCTATTTCCATATATCTTTATATTAGCTCCTTCACTTTTTGTTTTATTATATCTTTTAAAATTGGTGGGAAAACCAAATGGCTTTCTTGCACTAACTAGTGAAGAAAATTCACCTTCTATATCATTATGTTTTCTTACTTTTCTTAAAATACTTATTGATTCATTATATCTAATAAAAGTACCTATCCCCTCCTCTAATAAAAATCTTTTATCTTGCGATATTATATTTCCTTTCTCCATATTAATAACTTCACATTTATCATTATAATCCCTATCCCATAAAAAGTAGTTTACTCCACCTTTTATTTCTACTCCGGGAAAACAGTCAGATGAAGCTTGAAAATCAACAATCTTCTTAATGCGCTTATCGTGTAGCATATCTCTTCTAAAGTTATCCAAACCCTTTCCTCCCGAAAACCATCTTGAAGGAGTAATCATTACTAAGTATCTAGGATTTAATTTTTTCGCTTGCTCAATAAATAAGTGATATATGGGTTTTGCACTCGCTTGAGCCCCTCCATCATCTAATTGATAAGGAGGATTTCCTATTATTACATCAAATTTCATATTAAATATCTCCTCTGTTTTTTTTCTATGAATAAACTCATATGCATGAGTTTCTAAATCATCTCTCCTATCATACTCTGATTTCGATGCTCTACAATACTTACATCTATCTCCTTCCCATGTATGTTCAATGATATTAAACTTGATATTTCCTATGGGGTTATCAAACTCACTAAAAGAAAAAATACTATTTGCATATTTAGAACCATATGTACTTCTCCTAGAAAGTAAACTAGTAAGTTCTGTGATTGCAATTCCATATATTTGTTTTTGGAAAATATGATCTAATCTTTCTTGTAAATCCGGTATTTTATCTTCTAGTCCATCAATTAAACGCTTAGCTATTTCCCTTAGAAATACTCCTGACTTACAGGCAGGATCTAAAAAAGTAGTTTCTGGATTAGACCATAGGTCTTTAGGCAACAAGTCTAACATCTGATTTGCAATTTCTGGTGGTGTAAACACCTCATCACTTGATAGATTAGCAAGGGTTGAGAGAACATCCGGATTATACATATTAGAATATAAATCATTATTCAACATATTGAACCCTCCTATAATCTATAAGAGGATATTCTCTTAAAGGTGCTGGTATAAAAGCTTGAATTTCTTCATCGTACTCCCATCCCACCATAAAAATAGAGATTTGTTCTTGGCTCCCTGCTAATAACTCATCATAACGATAATCTCTTCGCTTTATCATGCTTCCACTAACTAAGGACCATTCTGAAAATATAATTGGTTCTCCCTCTAGTGTTGCCATTGTTAAAGCATCTCCATGTAAAATATTCCTAGATAATATATATCTTACTGCCTCCCTGCATTCATCATTAGCATCTTCTTTACATATCTTTGTATATTCATCATTAAAAATTGAAAACATACGATTACGGCATTCCAAAACATTGTCTTCTAAAATATCCACACCGTAAATGCTCGTAATAGCTAATACAGCATATTTTTCATAATCCGATTTGTTTTTAGAGTATCTTTTCTTTACCACCTTTAATTTTCTATTCAAAATCTCAGCAAGAAAATTGCCTGTCCCGCAGGCAGGTTCTAAAAATCTACTATCAATTCTTTCAGTTTCCTGTTTTACTAAATCTAACATTGCATTTACTTCTCTTTCAGAAGTAAAGACCTCTCCATGGTCTGCTACTCGCTTTCTAGATTTTACCTGCTCATTTACCATTACTTATTTCACCCCTTTATTTCCCTACGTACTCCATAATATCCGCTATCTCACAGTCTAAAACATAGCAAATTTTTGCTATTGTAGCTAAATCTAATCTCTTAACTTTATTGTTGCAATATGAATTGAGCTGAGTCCTCTGTAAATTAGCATCCTTTTCTAATTTGTTTTTGCTTATGTTTTTCTC
>JBBAEY010000134.1:0-3796 GCA_041655755.1 Tissierellaceae bacterium | reverse complement strand
AAAAGCACCTCAAGGAAAACGATGTTAAGATTATGACCGAAACCAAGGCAACAGAGCTGATTACCAACAGCCATGGCGACGTAATAGGTGTAATGACAGAGGGAGTAAACGGAAAGATTAAGATAAATGCAGAAAAGGTAATTTTAGCTACAGGTGGATTTGCTAAAAATGAGGAATTGCTAGAAAGATTTGTACCAGAAATGGCTGGGACGGCAGAGATGAGTGCCGCAACTCCTGGAGCCATGGGCGATGGAATACTAATGGCTGAAAAAGTAGGCGCAGCCTTATACGAAGAAGCTTGGGTAATCGGCCTGGGAATTGGAAGCCGCATCCCTGAGTTTGGGATATTGGACTGGGATGTAAGCAAGATACTGGTAAATGAAAAAGGCGAAAGATTCTTTAAGGAAGCGGACCACTATTCCATAGTTACCAACAAGGTTGCAGAACAGGAAAAGGTTTGGATGATTGTAGATTCCAAGGAAGCTAATGCGAATGCCGTAGAATTGTTTAAGGCAAATCTAGACAGTGAAGAGGTAGCCACTGGAAATACCATAGAAGAATTGGCGGCTTCCATGGGAGTATCTGTTGATTCCTTAGTTAGGACAGTTGATAAGTTTAACAAGGCCTATGAAAGTGGAAATGATGAGTTTGGCAAGGACAAATCTATGATAGTTCCTTTGGTTGAAGGTCCCTACTATGCCCTAAGATATTATCCTAAGACTATGGGTACCTTTGGCGGAGTAAAGACCGACGAATTTTACAGGGTATTGCGGGAAGACGGATCCATAATTAACAACCTATATGCTGGTGGAGAATGTTCAAACAAGGTCCTCTATAATCAGGTATATATGTCGGGAAGTGCCGTTCAGTTGGCAGTCACCAGTGGCCGAGTCAGCGGTGAACACGCAGCAAAATCTATTAAATAGGATATAAATAATCAAATAAGTTTTCAGTAATATTATAGGAGCTAGCTAAAAATTTTGGCTAGCTCCCATATTTTTTTGTTGACAAAAATAACTAGTGTGATATTATATGTTAGTAAGTACTTACACAAGGAGGATAAAAATGAATAGAAGGTTGAGCAGAGAGGAAAGAAGGAAACTAATACTTGAATCGGCCCTAAATGTGTTCATTGACAAAGGCTATAATGGTGCAACTACAGTGGATATAGCCAAGGAGGCCGATATATCAGAGGTAACCTTATTTAGATATTTTGATTCAAAAAAGCAAATATTTATGGATGCCATAGAGCCCATATTAGTAGATAGCCTAAGGGAAAGCCTAGTTGCATCAAAGGATTTAGAACCTATTGAGAAACTGGACTATATATTAAAGGATAGGATTAAGTTTATTTCCGACCACCATAAGGTAATAAAATTAATATTAATGGAAAATCAAATAAATCCCGAGATTGCAGGATTTAACTTTATAAATCAGATAAGTAATTTGCTGAGGGACTCAATAAAGGAAACAGGTATAGAAATAGAAGATGAAGATTTTTCCATCAGACTCCTAATGGGAAGTATCTTGACATTTTTGTATTTGCCCAAGGTAAATAGGAAAGAAATCGACGACTATGTAAGAAAATTCATAGAAAAAATCGTAAAATAAAGACCCAAGGAAAGGAAGGATAAATTTGAACAAGATATTCTCAAAAATAGGCGAAAGAATTGAAAAAACGCCTTTCAAGACTTTGTTTATAACTATGATAGTATTCGCAGTCATGGTAACTGGGGCCATAAAAATCAATATGGCAACTGGGAGCGAAACCTTGGTCAAAACTGACAACCAGGCATATATATCTAACTATGCCATGGAGAATGAATTTGGCGGAGATGCCATTATGGTATTGCTAGAAGGGGACCAAGATGAACTGCTAAGGCTTGAAAACATGGAAAAGATGTGGAATGTGGAAGAAAGGTTTAAGTACAATGAGGGGATATTTACCATAATGAGCCCTGCCAGTATCGTCCATCAAATCACCGATAGGCAGGCTACAGAAATAAAGAAAAACATACCCGACATAGGCGAAGGGCTGGGGGAGCTGGGAGATAAGCTAATTGAAATTGGCGGGGAATTAGGTAGCAAGGAGCTTCCAGATCCGGAAGCAATGGAAGAAAAGCTGGATAATTTAATGGCAACTATGGATCCAAGTATACTCATGGAGGATATGGCCCTAAATCAGGAGGCAGAGTTAAAGAGTAAATTCCTTACCATGGGAGATGGTCTAGGTGAAATGGGGGAAAAGCTAATAGCTATAGGAGATACATTGGCAAGCAAAGATATACCTGACCCTAGGGCAATGGAAGAAAAACTAAATGAACTATCAAATATAAGTGGTGTATTTGACAAGCTTGCCGAAGGGCAAGATAATTTGGCAAGGGGAACAGCAGAATTAGGTGGAGGACTAGGCTACTCGTCAGAAGGGTTAAGGGAGATATCTATACAATTGAGCCAATTGGCAGAACAGGTAAAAGATAATCCAGGGATATATGAAAAGTTAATATCATTTGCAAATAACATAGGTAAAAATTCAGAGGGCCTCTCTAAGATGTCTGAAAATACGGTTAATCTCTCTCAGGGAAATGAAAATACATCTCAGGCATTAAATGAGATAGGTAGAAAGCTAAAAGAGGAATTGTCTGAAATGAAAAGCAGTTTATCAGGGGACGGAATATCCTCAGAAGAGCTAAAAAATATGGCTGCTGGATTTATGACTATGGGGGAGAATTTACTGGGACTAAGGGATGGACTATTGAATATGGCAGTAGAAGGGGATATATTCCCAGATAGCTCTGAGATTTTCTCTAGTATAAAATCAAACATAGAGAGTGAAACCCAAGAAATGAAAGATAAGCTTTCAGGTGGGATTGCACCAGATGATCTAAAGACCATGGCAGATGGGTTTATTACAATGGGAGAAAACCTCAAGGAAATAAGCGATGGGCTTACCACATTCCATGAAAAATCTGGAATGATGATTCCCTATTTCCCACACAATCAAGAAGAACTAGATGAGATACTCTATGAAGATGGAAGCTTAAGAGATATATTTTCAGACACCATAATTGACGATAATCACCTAATGTTGATGATTAAGTTAAAGGGAAATTTAGAAGATAGTAGAATAGATTCAATATTCCAAGATGTGACCTATGCCATGGAAAAGGAAAACTTTGACGTGGATTATATAATATCTGGAAAACCAGTATTAGACTCGTCCCTTAGGACAGAAATGAAATCTAATATGGCTATAATGGTAGCCTCTGCTGTGGCCCTGATGTTTATAATATTGAACCTAGTATTTAGGGTAAGGTGGAGGGTCCTGAGTTTAGGCATTATATTTGTATCGGTAATCGCTACATTGGGACTAATGGGTCATTTAAATGTATCTATGACCATGGTTTCCATGGCAGTATTTCCAATATTAATTGGCCTCGGCATAGATTATTCTATACAATTTCAAAATAGATACGAAGAAGAACAGTCTGTAAAAGTTACCCTTACACAGATTGGAAAGGCTGTGGGATTGGCCGTATTGGCTACAGTATTGGGACTTGTGTCCCTATTCGCTTCACCTGTACCTATGATACAGGATTTTGGCAAGATGCTGACCATTGGAGTTGGAGTTAGCTTTGTCGGGAGCATACTTCTGCTCATGCCTGTCCTCGGTGCCAGGGATACAGTTGCAGCAAAGGCAAGGGACTTTAACATCAAGGATTACGAAAGGCCAACTGTCATAGATAGGTTTTTGAAGGCAACAGAAAACATAGTCATGAAGCTGGCCCCTATTATA
>JBBAEY010000133.1:0-3993 GCA_041655755.1 Tissierellaceae bacterium | reverse complement strand
TCTTTTCATCTTCTATATGGGTCGGTGTTCTTATGGTATTAACAAAATCTATTCTAAAAGGTAAAACATTACCATCATTTATAGCATCTACTATAGTATAGGTATGGAGCTTCTCTCCAAAAACCTGCTCAGTAGTAGAAAAGGCTGGGTTTACTCCAGATGGTGCATTGGCCGCAAAGATTGGTGTTCCTGTAAAGCCAAATATGTGATAACTTTTAAAGTTTTTAATAATTGCCCTGTGCATCCCACCAAACTGGGACCTATGGCACTCATCAAAAATTAGGACAAGGTGCTTATTATAAATATCATGTTTCTTATTCTTTTTTATAAAGACATCTAACTTTTGAATGGTTGTGACTATTATTTTATAATCTTCATAACCACCATGCTGGTTTTTGTTTTCCAACTGTCTTTGAAGGACCTTAGTAGAGGAGTTACCATTGGCAGCCCCTTTTTCGAAGCGGTCATATTCCTTCATGGTTTGATAATCTAGGTCTTTCCTATCTACTACAAAGATGACCTTGTCTATTGTAGGGATTTCTGTGGCTAAGATGGCAGCTTTAAAAGATGTCAGGGTCTTACCTGAACCTGTTGTATGCCAGATATAGCCTCCAGCTTCTACTGTTCCTGTTTTCTTATAATTAGTTGATACAGTTATCCTATTTAAGATTCTCTCTGTTGCTGCTATCTGATAAGGCCTCATAACTAAAAGGAGTTCCTCAGATGTAAAGACACAGTATTTAGTAAGTATATTTAAAATAGTATGCTTGGCAAAGAAGGTCCTAGTAAAGTCAACTAGGTCTGGAATAATCTTGTTATTTGCATCAGCCCAAAAGCTAGTAAATTCAAAGCTATTAGAAGTCTTTTTACTCCTTCTTCTAGTAGAGGAAGCCAGCTCTTTTATATGGGCTTCCCTAGTCGTATTTGAATAGTATTTAGTATGGGTCCCATTGGATATAACAAAAAGCTGAACATACTCAAAAAGCCCATGGGAGGCCCAGAAGGAATCTCTTTGGTAGCGGTTAATCTGGTTAAAGGCCTCTCTAATGGCTACACCTCGCCTTTTTAATTCTATGTGAATAAGGGGTAGGCCATTTACAAGGACGGTCACGTCATAGCGACTTTTGTAGGTTCCACCATCTTCTTCATATTGGTTTAAGACTTGAAGGTAATTGTTGTGGATATTTTTCTTGTCTATTAAATAAATATTTTTAGAAGTCCCATCATCCAGCCTAAGAGCTTGGATATAATCTTCTTGTATCTTCCTAGTCTTTTCTACAATCCCTTCATTGGCAGAGGCAAGGACCTCGTTAAAGAGCCTAGACCATTCCTTATCAGAAAAAGATATTTTATTTAGTTTTTCTAACTGCTTTCTTAGATTATCTATAAAGTCAGCTTCAGACGATATAGATAGGTATTCATAGCCTTGCTCTGTTAAGAGCTTAATAAATTCTTTTTCAAGGGCGACTTCTGATTGGTATTTTTGACCTTCTACCCTGTAGTCGGGACTATATTCAGCTACAACGGTTACATCATCAGTAGAAGCTACTATGTTATAATTCATAATTTATAATTCATAATGCATAATTTCCTTACATTATGAATTGTCCCCCTCCTTTCTTTTGCTGGATTTTATGATAGAAGTCAATAATTTCAACAATTCTACTATATCTAGTTTCATACTTTCAAATTGCTTTTCATTTATATAATCTGTTTCATATAAAATTTCAAGCCAATATTCAGATTCAGAAGCTTCTTTTAAAGCAATATTCATTTTGTGTATAAAATCAGCTTTACTTTGTCCCCGAATAGCTTCTTTAACATTTGCTCCTATACTTGTTCCACTTCGCAAAAGCTGTTTTGACAAAATGTATTCTTTCTTTTCTTCACAAAGATATTTATAAAGATTTACTATGCGAATAGCAAAAGACTTGCTTTTTTCAACAACTACATTTTTACTTTTCAATGGCAAAACCACCTTTGTAATTCATAATTCACAATTCATAATTTATAATTGTTAATTCTTAATTTTGAATTGTAGCAGTTTTTCTCTGTAATATTCATACTGCTTTTGCCTAGCCTCTATCTCTGCAGGTAGGCCAATGGATATATCATTAACTAAGGCATCAAACTTATCTAGGATGGAGACTATTCTTTCTTGTTGGTCTAGTGGTGGAATGGGAATCATTAATCTTTCTATATCTCTTCTTGGCAAACGTGGGATGCTTGCTTTTCTAACTTTTCGTAAAATAAAATACTGTTGACTATATAAAACATAATATAAATATCGGCTTAACAAGTATTCTTTACAATTAAAATAAAAACAATCGTCAGCAGCCCAAAAATCCTTGTCGCTATATCCGATTTTCCCAGCTGCACCAGCTACAATCATAAATGTTGTATCTGATTCAGCATTATATTTGTTGTAGTGCCCCAGAGGCTCCATGCTATTTTGATAAACAGGATATTCTCCATTATCCATTAATTGACTTTTAATAACTCGCACTCCTCTACTTATCGTAGAACATTCTGTTAAAGTCTTCCACTCAACCTCATCACCAAAGGTTAAGAGTTTATCCCTATAGTATTCATATTGCTTTTTACGTGCTGTAAGCTCTGCTGTAAGCTCTGCTGTAAGCTCTGCTGTAAGCTCTGTGAAATTGTCCAAAATACGGACAATTTCCACTTGAACTTGGAGGGGAGGGAGTGGGATAGGGAAGCTTTTAAGTTTTCTTAACTCTAAAGTAGGAACTCCACCTATTCTTCTATAGTTTTGAAGAAGATATTCATTGTTTTTCAAAAAGTGGTATATATAACGAGAAGATAGCCCTTCTTTCGTTTCAATTATAGACGAGGCATCACTGCACCAACTATCAACAGATAGCCAATTAACATAACCTATGCTTCCAGTATTAGCTACTATAACTGTATTAGCTGGACAATTTGTTTTATTTATATAGCCCATAGGTGTTTCGCCACCATGCCAAACTGGATAATTTCCAGGATTGTTTTCTATGTCAGCCTTTGTAACCCTTCTACCAAGGCTGACATTTGTAATTTTTTCTAGCTCTCTATACTCCACCCCATCAGGGCAAAGTTCCTCTATCAACCTGTCTAATTTAGTCAGCTTTCTCACCATCCTTTTATAATTTAGAATTAAGAATTCACAATTATGCATTATGAATTATGAATTATGAATTGCGAATTATCTCATCTATCTCTTCCCTTAAGACTTTTTGTCTCTTTACAATTTCTTCAATTTCCTTATTCAATACCTTAATATCTATCTTCTCCCTAGTATCCTCTATTTCTACATAGGTAGAAACTGATAGGTTATAATCTTCCTTAGCAATCTCGTCATTAGGGACTAATTTGGACACATATTGGATTTCTTCCTTATCCTTATATATATTTAAAATCCTTCCTATATTTTCATCAGTTAATTTATTATTATTGGTTACCTTAATAGCCTCCTTAGATGCATCTATAAAGAGAGTTGAATTTTCCGTCTTAGACTTTCTAAGCACCATGATACAAGTGGCTATAGAAGTACCAAAGAAAAGATTATCTGAAAGCTGGATAATTGCATCTATATAGTTATTATCGATTAGATATTTTCTTATCTTTGCTTCTGCTCCACCTCTATAAAGAACTCCTGGGAAACATACAATAGCCGCTGTTCCATTAGTTGATAGCCAAGCCAAGGAGTGCATGATAAATGCTAGGTCTGCCCTTGACTTAGGAGCTAAGACTCCAGCAGGTGAGAACCTAGGGTCATTTATTAGGATAGGGTCTCCATCGCCAGCCCACTTAATAGAGTAGGGGGGATTAGATACTATGACTTCAAAGGGTTCATCATCCCAGTGTAAGGGGTCTTTTAGGGTATCGCCATGGCCTATATCGAACTTATCATAATCCACATCGTGGAGGAACATATTTATCCTACATAAGTTGTAGGTAGTTATATTTATTTCCTGTCCAAAGAAACCCTGT
>JBBAEY010000132.1:0-4004 GCA_041655755.1 Tissierellaceae bacterium | reverse complement strand
CGCCAAAGCCATTTTCTCTTAGGATCTTTATTAAATCGTCATTGCCTGAAATCTTTAGAATTATTTGTGCTGCCAAGTTTCCAAGGGCAATCTTGTTTTCTATGATAATCCCCAAATAGTTACCGCAGGCAAACCCCAAGGCATAGCTCAGTAGGTTCATTGGATTGTTTAGGCTGTTGACTACCTTACCCAGCGCAGTGATATAGATTCCAACCTCAAAGAAACCAATCAATGCTGCCTGCAATTTTCTTCCTTGTACTACCATCAGCATTCTAACTGTAGCTAGGGATACATCGGTTACCCTAGCAAAAAAAATAAACAAATACCCAAATAATAACTCCATTTATCCACCTCCAAAATAATAAGCAAGGTTCCCCTTGCTTATAATATTAATTCATTTCTAAGTAATTTTCTATACCTTTTACAATGGAATCTATAATTTTATTTTGATAGCTTTCTGTAAATAATAACTTCTCCTCTGCTGAATTTGACAGGAAGCCTGCCTCTACCAAGACTGCCGGCATCTTGGTCTCCCTAAGTACCACCAGGTTTGGCCTTTGAATAATTCCCTTGTCTATGGCCCCCGTTCCCTCCAATAGTGCAGTCATCATAGACTTGGCAAATGGGTGCTGGTCCACTTCCTTGAAATCCGAATTAAATGCCGGACAATATAGTACCTGAATGCCAGCATGGCTATTACTTGAATGGGAATTGCCATGAATACTTACAAACAAGTCTGCATTGGAGTCGTTTGCAATCCTGGCCCTTTCATATAGGTCAACGAAGACATCTGTATCTCTTGTCATTACAGTGTTATATCCCAGTTCCTCTAATTTTTTGTTCAATTTTAGTGCCATTGCAAGATTAAAATCCTTTTCATACCTTTTAGCCACTGATGTCGCTCCTGGATCCTTACCTCCGTGGCCTGCATCTATGACTATGATCCTATTTGTGTTATCTATATCGACATTCTTCTTTAAGGATAGGACTATCTTGCTGTCTATTGCTTTGGAAAGCAGGGTATAATCTACGCTTACGCCGAAGCTGATATTTAAGATTACATTGTCCTTGTCTTTTTCAACCTGAATCTCATTTATTAATTTATCCTTAATTATTATACTTCCCTCGACTAAGTCTGTATGGGCTGCTGGAATGGTAATTACCATGTTCTTCGATGAGGTATCCATATATATTGAATAGTTTGTTATGCCAAGATTTTCAACTGTAAATATACTGCTGTCTCCATCGACTATATAGTCAATCTTTTCCCACAGGGATTTTTCAGGATATATTGCTATGTTATCTTCTAAATTATCTATCTTTACGCTGGGATCGCTTATTCCGTCCTTGATATCCAATACTATCCTAACAATCTTGTCGTCAGTGCTATAATTGTTATCTGCCGTAAACTGGGAAACCCTAATCCCTTTGACAAACCCTAAATCGTAATTATAGCTGTAGTATGTATCTCCTAATAGGGTGGAATCCAATAAATCTATGACAATCCTCTCTGGATTTTTCAGCTTAATGAAATTCATCTTGCCATAGCCTGCTCCTTCTACTACTATGGCCTCCTTGCCCTCTATGAGTTCAGTTGTAATCTGCCCAATCTTATTTCCCCCGAAGGAAACTACTAGGCCTGTCCCATTGCTGGAGCTGCTGATATCATAAGTTTCATAGTTTCTTAGGGTAAGTACTACTCTGGTGATGCTAGGCTCATAGGAGAACTGGGAATACTGTACCCTCTCTATTATTTCGTCGTCTAGTTCTATAGATCCTGGCCTGTCCTTTGTATTGGCTATGGAAAGCAGGGAGTTTTCTATATCAATTACTAGTTTATTTGACTTCTCTAAAAACATGGTGGTGTAGTCAAGACTTTTGTCGCTGTTTATTATAAGCTTATTTGAAGAAGTACTGCCTGTGCTAGTGGATATGCTATTTATAATTGCCAATTCCCCGGACTTACCTTCAAGATTTTCCTCTGGCTTGGAATTGATATAGGGCACATTTTCCTTTTCGTCCCAGCCAACTTCGTATCCGAAGGTCTCCGTTAGAATTCTTAGGGGAACCATGGTCCTTGAACCCTTGTCCTCATAGGAAACCAATTTTGGAATTGCATTTTTGTCCAAGATAACTTTTTGGCCATTTATATAGGCGATATTGCTGTCGATTGTCAACCTAGCCTGTTTTTCTCCATAGTCTACTATGGCAGTCTTAGTTTTATCGTCCCAGTCTACTTGTGCACCGTAATTTTCTGCCACAAACCTGATGGGTACCAAGGTCCTATCTATGTGAACAAAAGAAGGAAAATCCGTATCCACAGTCTTGCCATCCATAATAATGGGTACCTGCTTTACAGATACCTTAACTCCATCCATCTTTATCTGAATTCTACCATCATCGGCATAGACTAACTGACTGGATATAATTAACATAATCATAAATATTAGTATTGCTGTCTTCTTTCCCATAGAAAAACCTCCTTCTGCCATACTTAACCAAGTCTTATATGTTATTTATATCATTTTGCCAATTATTATGTCAACATTAACAGAATAATGTAATCATAATGTAATCATTATGTAACATTATTTGTTAAATCTCAGGGCCTTATATAGTTCATCGCTGGCTGGGGCACCTATCTCCACTATTTGACCATTCTTTTCTAGCAATACCTTTTCGCCCCCTACCTCTCCTATTACCGTAGACTTGATATTGTTCTTTGACAGTGTGTCTTGAATTTCTTCTAGCTTATCTTCCCCAGCTACTATTATCATGGAGCCACTGGAAATCAACCTATATAAATCTATGCCCAGTATATGGGCTATTTCCCTCGTGAAGTCTTTTACTGGTATGGCATCTTCTTCAATCCTAATGCCCTTACCTATGGCTTTGGAAGTCTCCCATACTGCCCCAAAAACTCCTCCTTCGGTAATATCGTGCATATATCTAACTCCAATCTTTCCACATATAATTCCCTCTTTGACAACGCTAAGCATGGAGTCCATATTCTTTGCCTCATTTAGCTTTTCTTCCCCCATAATATCCTTTAATTTGCTTTCCAATTCCCTGGCCAGTATGGAAGTTCCTTCAATCCCCGCATATTTTGTTATTAGCAGTTTATCCCCTTCCCTTACTTCATCTATCTTGGGCAAATCTTTCTTTTTTTGCTTGCCTACTACTGTCGTGCTGATTACAATCCTATTCACTGCATCTGTTATTTCAGTATGTCCGCCCATGATTTCAATGTTCACCTCTTGGGCTGCAACTGCGGCTTCTTTCATTATGCTTTCTATGTCGCCTTCACTGGTATCTGGAGGAGCCAGTATTGTTAGCAGCACCCCTATGGGTTCAGCACCGCTGGTAGATACATCGTTGCATGAAATATGAATAGCCAAACTACCCAAACCCTTTGTAGCCCCCGTTATGGGGTCTGTACTCATTACACATACATCTGGACCATAGTCGATTATGGCACTATCCAGCCCGATTGCAGCACCTACCAATACCTCTTCTCTCTTGTTTTTTATATTTGAAATAACTAGCCTTTCTAACACATCATTAGGTAATTTTCCAATTTCCATAAAATCTCCTCCTTGCATAACTATGGGCATATTATACCATATAAATTACACTTTTAATATATATGAATACACTTCCAAAACACTTTGAATTAATAATTAAGTCCATTATGGATAAACTATAGACAATGGATAATTATATAGGAGGGTTTAAATTGATAATACCTTGTTCAGAAAAATGTGTTTACGAAAAGGAAGGCCTATGCACCCTGAAGTCCGTCACCACTCCATCCAATACACCCACCAAGAATTGTCCTTATTTTAAGGAAAGAGGAAAAGCAAAAGATACCCAGAGTGAAAATCAAATAAGGGGAATCGAGTAGGAGGTAATTAATTATTTTAATTACCGTCCTCTCACACCACCGTACGTACCGTTCGGTATACGGCGGTTCATTAAGACAGTCCAAATTTCTCATACTGTGA
>JBBAEY010000131.1:0-4025 GCA_041655755.1 Tissierellaceae bacterium | reverse complement strand
TCTTTTGGGCAGGGAAGGAGAAGGCTTCAAGATAGCTATGACGACCCTAGATGGTGGCAGAATAGGCATAGCAGCCCAGGCCCTAGGTATAGCATCAGGTGCCCTGGATGAGGCTGTAAAATATGTCAAGGAAAGGGAGCAGTTTGGAAGACCCCTATCCAAGTTTCAAGGGCTTCAATGGATAATAGCGGATATGGCTACTGAAATAGAGGCCGCCAGGCTCTTGGTATATAAGGCAGCCTACAATAAAACAAAAGGGCTGCCCTATGGCAAGGAAGCCGCCATGGCAAAGCTATTTGCATCCCAGTCGGCTATGGGCGTGACTACTAAGTGCCTTCAACTATTTGGGGGCTATGGCTACACCAAGGATTATCCCATGGAGAGAATGATGAGGGATGCCAAGATCACGGAAATCTACGAGGGTACATCGCAGGTACAGCAGATGGTAATATCAGCGGCAGTCCTAAAATAGGAGGGAGAAGGATGAATATAATCGTATGTATAAAGCAGGTTCCAGATACCAATGAAGTGAGGATAGATCCCGTAAGGGGAACCTTAATTAGAGAAGGGGTACCCAGCATCATAAATCCAGACGATAAAAATGCCTTGGAGGAGGCCCTGAGAATAAAAGAAGGGAATAAAAATGTCAAAGTGAAAGTTTTGAGCATGGGCCCTCCCCAGGCGGATCTTGCCCTTAGGGAAGCCCTGGCCATGGGAGCAGATGATGCAATACTCTTAAGCGATAGGGCCTTTTCAGGGTCAGATACCTGGGCCACATCCAAGACTCTGGCTGCGGCCATAAGGGCCATTGGTGACTACCATATAATATTTTGCGGCAGACAGGCCATAGATGGAGACACAGCTCAGGTAGGGCCTCAGATAGCAGAGCATCTAGGCATAGGCCAGATAAGCTATGTGGAGGACTTAGAGATAGACGGGAATAGGATTTTTGCCAGGAGGGCCATAGAAGATGGCTACTACCTGATAGAAGGGGAAATGCCCCTACTATTGACGGCCATAAAGGAACTGAATGAGCCCAGATACCCCTCAATCAGGGGCGTCTATGAGGCCTATAGTGGAGACAGGGTTAAGCTATGGTCGGCAGAGGATATAGGGGTTGATTTATCTGAACTTGGCCTAAAAGGATCACCTACTCAGGTAAGCAAGTCGTTTACCCCACCTGGAAGATCGGGAGAGGGGGAAATCTTAGGGGGAAATCCAAGGGAAAAGTCGGAGCAGCTACTTTTGAGATTGAGGGAGAAACACCTAATATAAATCCTAAGGGGGAATAAAAATGGAAAACAAAACAAGGATGCTTAGGGCTGGTGCGGTGAAGGTCAATGACTACAGAGGGGTTTGGATATTTGCCGAGCAAAGGCAGGGGCAATTGCTGAATGTGGCCCTGGAACTCTTGGGTGAAGCAAGGAAGATAGCCGGTAGTTTGGGACTCCCCCTAACCGCAGTCCTCCTAGGCCATAATGTAGACCAAATAGGGGAGAAGCTTGTTAAATACGGGGCGGATAAGGTCTACTATGGGGACCACAAGCTACTGGAACTATATAGTACAGATGCCTATACCAAGGTAATCTGCGATTTGATAAATAGGGAAAAGCCGGAGATATTTTTAATAGGGGCCACTACCATAGGCAGGGACCTAGGGCCTAGGATATCCTCTAGAATCCATACAGGTCTGACTGCCGACTGCACAAGGCTGGATATGGACATGGAAAATAGAAGACTAATGCAGACAAGGCCAGCCTTTGGAGGAAACCTAATGGCTACCATAATCTGTCCAGACCACAGGCCTCAAATGGCAACCGTAAGGCCCGGAGTCATGGAAAAGTCGAAATTTGACGAAAATAGGAGGGGCCAAATAATAAAATTCAAGCCTGAACTAGTAGAAGAGGACATCAGAACCAGGGTAGTGGAAATAGTAAAGGGGACCAGGGCCCAGGTAGAACTAGAGGATGCAGAGGTAATAGTATCTGGTGGAAGGGGTCTAGGGAATCCAGAGGGATTTAGGTTGATTGAAAGTCTGGCAGAAAGATTTGGTGCAGTAGTGGGGGCCTCCCGTGCTACTGTAGATGCGGGTTGGATAGAGCAGGGCCATCAGGTAGGACAGACGGGAAAAACAGTTAGACCATCCCTTTATTTAGCCTGCGGGATTTCAGGTGCCATACAGCATCTGGCTGGTATGCAGGAATCCAAGGTCATAGTGGCCATAAATAAGGATCCAGATGCGCCCATATTTAAAATTGCCGACTACGGCATAGTAGGGGATCTCTATGAGATAATTCCAGAATTTATTCAGGTTCTTGATGCCATGGACTAATGGTCTTAAAGAGCAATAATTACTAATTTTCTGAAATGTTTACAAAAAAAAACCCTTATGTTATAATTTCATTGAAAAGATAATAACTAGCAAAACTTGTTAGTAATTAATGGGGGAGGTTTTGTACAATGTCAAAAGAAAGTTTAAATCCTTTAGAAAGTGCCCAGATTCAAGTCAAAAAGGCATGTGATGCATTGAACCTAGGACCAGATGTATACGAATTACTTAAGGAACCACAAAGAATGATTGAGATTTCTATCCCTGTTAAGATGGATGACGGAACCCTTAAGGTATTCAAAGGTTATAGAGCAGCCCACAATACAGCTATAGGACCTGGCAAGGGCGGGATTAGATTTCATCCAGGAGTAAACCCTGACGAAGTAAAGGCCCTATCAGTTTGGATGACATTCAAGTGTGGAGTCATGGGAGTTCCATATGGTGGAGCAAAAGGCGGGATTACAGTTGACCCTCTACAATTATCCCAGGGAGAATTAGAGAGACTATCAAGGGGATATATTCAAGGGCTTCACAAGTTCCTAGGGGAAAAATTGGACATTCCTGCACCAGACGTAGGATCCAACGGTCAAGTAATGGCTTGGATGGTAGACGAGTTTATCAAGCTAAAGGGCTATGACGAGTTGGGAGTTATCACAGGTAAACCAGTGGCATGGGGAGGATCCGAGGGCAGAAACGAAGCTACAGGCTTTGGAGTATCTGTAATAGCTAGGGAAGCAGCTAGGGAACTAGGAATGGACATAACAAAATCTACAGTTGCAATCCAAGGATTTGGCAATGTTGGAAGATATACAGTTAAAAATGTACAAAAACAAGGGGCAAAGATAGTAGCCTTGGCAGAGTGGACACCAGCAGTTGGACCCTTTGCTATCTACAATAAGGACGGTCTAGACTTTGAAGATATGGCAGAGTATGTCAAGAAGCACATGAATTTAATTGGCTATCCAAAGGCAGACAGAATAACCCTTGAGGAATTCTGGGAATTAGATGTCGATATGCTAATACCTGCGGCCTTGGAAAATGCCATTACAGAAGACGTTGCAAAGGTGGTTAAGGCAAAGCTGATCTGTGAAGCTGCCAATGGGCCTATTACACCGGGAGCAGATGCTATTTTGAAGGAAAGAGGAATACCAGTCACTCCAGATATCTTGACAAATGCAGGCGGAGTTACAGTCTCCTACTTTGAGTGGGTACAAAACCAGTATGGCTACTATTGGTCAGAAAAAGAAGTAGAAGAAAAACAAGAAGTGGAAATGGTAAAGGCATTCAAGGCTATTTGGAAGCTAAAGAGTGAATACAATGTTACCGTAAGAGAGGCAGCATACATGCTTTCAGTAAAGAAAGTAGCAGATGTAATGAAATTAAGAGGATGGTATTAAAAAACTGGCATAAGTTACATTCACATAGGGATTTATAATCTTTAAAAATTCGGCATAGTCGCTATATTGACTATGCCGTTTTGATCTTTAATAATTAAATAAATACATAGTATAACTATATAGGAATTTGAAGTTAGAGATAATTTTTGGTTAGGTATAAATGCACCATATAAATACATCATAGCGTCATTCCGAGTGAAACGAGGAATCTAAAGATCTGGGCCAGTTTTTTATTGATATTGACAAGTAAATTCAGATGAAATATACTAACAAGTGACCGACCAGTCGGTCACTAATTT
>JBBAEY010000130.1:0-4029 GCA_041655755.1 Tissierellaceae bacterium | reverse complement strand
AGTTTTTCTCTTATTCTGTACTTTATCAGATAATTATTATATAATGGACATGCTATAAAATAAGAAGGGGGATAAGGACATGAAAAAATGGCTTGTTTTAATTCTCATAATAGTTGCTGCTGCACTTATACTGCCCATTAGCCAGGCTGCTAGAAACCTATCTGCAGATAAGTCCAGCCCTGACCTTGAGGAAACAATAGGAGGGAAAGTTGTGGAAGATACAGATAAGGATATAGATAATATACCCCTAGAAGAGGATAATATAGAAGAAGTTATAGATTATTTAGCTGATACTACTTTCGAGGATGAGGATGGAAAATTGATTTTGAAGAATACAGATGATATTTTGGTCCTAGTCAACAAGGAGAGAAATCTCCCTTCCGACTATATACCTAGTGACCTAGTTGTACCCAATATCAAGTTCTCCTTTGACGAAGTCATAGACAAGAGGCATTTGAGAAAAGAGGCCGCCCAGGCCCTGGAGCAAATGTTTGAGAAGGCTGAAAATAGCAATATAATACTATATGGGGTATCTGGATACAGGTCCTACAAGACCCAGAAGTATTTATTTGACAACAAGGTAAATAAGGTAGGCGAATATGAGGCCAATCTCCTGGTAGCAAGGCCAGGACAGAGCGAACACCAAACGGGCCTAGCCATTGACATATCCAGTAAATCTGCCAACTTTTCCTTGATTGAGGACTTTGGACAGACCGTTGAAGGTCAATGGGTCAATGAGAATGCCCATAGATTTGGCTTTATAATCAGATATAAGGAGGATACGACCCATATAACTGGCTATAGCTTTGAGCCCTGGCATATTAGATATGTTGGCATAGATATGGCTGAGGACATATTTGAAAAGAATCTAACCTTGGAGGAATACCTATCTAAATAGCTATATACTGCTTATATTCTTTTCACTGCTCAGGAATATGCTTATTAGCTCTGCCCTACTATTTACCTCGTATTTTGAAAATATATTCCTAACATGGGTCTTTACCGTATTTTCTGTTATATAGAGATCTGCACCTATTTCCCTGTTGGATTTACCCAATAAGATAAGCTGTAATACCTCTTCTTCTCGCTTGGTTAGAGGATATGGTGCTTTGGTTTGTCTTATTATACTGTCTTGTTCAGACATATCCTTTTTCCCATATCTACTTAAAAAAACATGATTTTTCAGCAGGGCCGACAGGTATTTATTTAAGAGGGGCAGGATTATCAGGCTAAGGCTAATTACCGTCATGGCAATTACAGTAGTTTCTGAATTTGATAGCTCTTCCTTGCTAATTAAGATTCCTATTATGTCACCAACTAAGATTCCCAGAACATTGGCTGAAAGCCCAATTCCAAAAACCCTGGCAGGGTTTTTGCTATAGTCCAAAATCTCACCCAATACACCCCACCAAAACATATCGAAAAGTCCCAGAGACCCCATCATCAGGGTATTTATAATTAAGTAATCATACATGCCCCTTCCTAGAATCATGAAGCTGATAAAAGAGGTAATTGTCATGCCAATACCCAGATACAATATATTTGAATAGTTGAACTTTTTATATAGTTTCCCGATTAGGGCAATGGCAAATATATAGGGTAGGGCCCAAAATATATTTATCAGCCTGTGAAATTTGGAGAAGGCGGGGGTTACAACCTGATACATAAGTCCAGAGTTAATAGTTAAGATAAAGATAAATAGGTATAAGGAAGACAAGGTCTGGCGAAATATGGAACTAGTTTCTCTTTCCACTTCTTTTTCACTGACCCCTGTCAAATCATGGGGAAGCATCGCTATGAGGACCACTCCCAGCAAGAGGGCCGAGAGTGACAAGAGAAGCCCATAGTTAGGTCTTAGGCTTGCCCCCAGTGTATTTATCAATAACATAAAGACATTTGAGCATATCAGTACTTCTGCACATGCCCTTATCCTGTAGTCCCTTCCTATATAATCCCTTAAAAAATATCCCCAAGAGGCCACGCCATAGCCTATGGCTTGACCGCTGACTATTAATCCAAGATACCAAAAGATTGAAGGCGGGAAAAAGAAGACTAGGCTCCCCAAGAGACTTATGCCACCGCTTAGGGCCAGTCCATACTTTGCCTTGCTTGAATCTTTTATAATATATCCTCCTATGATTAGTCCAAGTAAATGGGCAAGTATTGCTATGAAAATATGGGATTTCCCCTCTATATTATAGTGGGATAATAATCTATAAAGTACCTGCCCTTCAAATAGAAAGGACAGAAGATATGAAGACAATAGTGAAAAACCAAGTATGGCCATAGTAGAATTTCTGTCGCGCAATTGTCCACCTCATTCCAAACACTCAATATTTTACTTAAATTATATCATAGTCTATGGTAAATAATCAGCCGAATAAAAATAATAATCCAGTTGAATAATCTAAATTATCCAACTGGATTATTTCAATAAGATATAGGCTAGTCTTCCCATCCATGGATATTGGCCATAACCCCTGTTTCCTTCCACAAACTTTCTCCAATGCTTATTGCCCTTTCCCTGCTTTCTAAGTCGTGGATAATCTCTATTTCCGTGTTTCTTGAATCCCTTCCAAAGACCAATTTAATCCTCCGGGAGTCTATATCTATGGATTTTAGCAATATTCCATGTACGCCCCCACTCCCCCACTTATATATCTTCTTATCTAGGAGAATGCCAAATGTCGAAATTATAATTTCCTCTATATATTCTTTTTTCCCATTTCCCCTGCTTCTTGTAGCAGCAGTGGCGACAACTAATATAGGATTGTCCCTTATGATGCTGATGTCCCTTATTAGGCCTATCTGCCTAATGAATAGGGGGAGAAAAATTAGGGTAGATAGGCCAGTAAAAATAGTGGTCGCCCTGGCATGGTTTTGCCTTGAATAGATAGTTAATATAAACCCTAACAAGACAATAATCAAGTAGATATCCCTTCTTCTCTTAAGCTCTTTCATATCCATCATTTCCATTCACATCTCATATTTAACATGCTACAATCTTCAAGCTTATTGTAGTACATATATATGAAAACTACATCAAACAAAAGGGTGATTATGGGGCTTATGGACTCATACTTTAGTATGATATTGCCTATTTTCCCCTCAACTGACAGCTTGGTTAGTAAAAATCCCTAACTCATTAATCTTTCCAATTCCAATGGTTCTACAGCCCTTCCATCCTTATAGACCCTCATATTCCCCCCGGATATTTCATCTATTAGGGCTATATGTCCATCCTCCCCTACCCTTCCAAATTCAAATTTAATGTCGTACAGTTCCATTTGCCTTTTTTCTAACTCGTCCTTGACTATCTGGGCGATTTTTCTTGTAAGTCCTACTAGGGTCCTGTATTCCTCCTTAGACATGATATTCAGAGCTACTAGTCCCTCCTCAGTAATCAGGGGATCATTTCTTTCATCGTCCTTTAGGGTTATCTCTACATAGGCATCCAGGGGCTGACCTTCTACTACATACATGCCGTATCTTTTTAGGAAACTGCCAACTGCCCTATACCTGCATATTACTTCTACTCCCTTGCCAAACATCTTGGCAGGAGCCACTGTCATGCTTCCCTGGTCCAAATCTGCCCCTAGATAATGGGTAGGTATCCCCAGATCCTTGAGTTTTTCAAAGAAAAACCTAGTCAGACGTAGGCCTGCCCTGCCCACTCCCTCTATGGTCAGGCCTACGCTATTGGCACCCGGATCGAATACCCCATCTTTTCCTGTCACATCGTCCTTGAACTTTAGTAGGTAGTTACCATCTTCCAGTTCATATACATCCTTTGTCTTTCCTTTATATACCAATTTCATTCCCATCTCTCCTTTGCATAAATATATGTGTCCTAGCACCAGTAATCTTCATTTAATTACAGTATAATAATATAGTTTTTTAGGCAATCGAGTAGGAGGTAATTAATTATTTTAATTACCGTCCTCTCACACCACCGTACGTACCGTTCGGTATACGGCGGTTCATTAAGACAGTCCAAATTTCTCATACTGTGAAGATAAACTTTTAAAA
>JBBAEY010000129.1:0-4039 GCA_041655755.1 Tissierellaceae bacterium | reverse complement strand
AACCTATAGTCCCATAACCAGCTGTAGGTGGTGTTAAAACTTGCATTAATCTCCATCCTTCTCTAGCATGCTCATTTACCATTGTCTGATAATCATCTTTTGGCTCTAATTTAAATCCACCAAAATTCACTTTTAAAAACTTATATTCATACATGATAACTACCCCTTTCCTTTTAATTTTTTATAATTTTATAGGGTTCTATCTAACTTTAACGCTAATGGGGAAAGTAGACTACGCATCCAAAGTGCCAACACAACATTTAGAATCATTAATGAGTATAAATTTACTCGCTCAATTAGCCCTACATAGGATGGCAACACTTGGGTTGCTAGAACTGTAAAAAAACCTGATGCTATAAAAATAATACTAAATATCTTCAAAAACCCAGTCATTTTCGGATATGTTTTGGTCTTAGCCAAACCAAGGGCTAAGAGAATAGATAACACAATATAACTGAATACAATAACAGCTGTTATAGCATAATGCATGGTGTTTTGAAAAGAATTACCCCAAGCTGTGTCTGCTAAAGGAAAGAGCTTATATCCAAATGTGGAAAGTAGTTCAGCTAATGCTTTTAAAAGCAAACCACTGTAAAATATCTTATTAATAGGAAAAAACCTTTTAAAAAAGACAAGAAGTACTCCACAAAAAAGCAAATTGAAGATATCGTACCCCCATAGAATCCTTGATGCCACCGGCTGACTAATAGATGAAGCTGCTGTAAGATCACTAATCGGTTGAATTAAAGGATTGTAATCACTCCAAACCATTCGCCCTCCAATTACATGACTTAGATAAAAGATTACAGCTATAACACCAGATAGTGCAAGAGTTCGTAGTGTCAAAATTTTACTACTTTCTATTTCATTCATAAATTCCTTTCCTCTCTTTCTATAGAATTTCTACGATAAATAGCATTGTATTGACTAGCATGCATTTTAAGTTCCATTATTGCTTTCGCTTCGTTTTCCGGACAATTGTCATACTTATATAGAAGTAAGAACACAGGAGAATAAAAATGCAAAGCCATTGTGTAGGCATCCCCTTGAATAAATCTTCCACTGTCAATAAATTTCTGTAGTACTTGACTTTGGGTCTCCAAAATCCTATCTATGAATACATGCCTAAATATTTCACCTATCTTCTTATTACCATATTGCTCAATGGTTAATAGGCGCCTTAATTTTGATATATAATCATCCTTTAGATAAAATAAAAAAATCTTTGTACATATGTCTAAGAATGAGTCATCATTAATATTATCGTAAAGCTCTGAAACATTATCATCCTCTGATTCTGGTACTTGAACATTTTCTAAAGTAGAGTAGTATCTCTTAAGTGTCTCTTCAATTATCTTATTTAGAATATCCTGTTTGTTTTTAAAATGATTGTAGATTGAACTTTCTTTAATTCCAACTTCTGAAGCTATTTCCCGAATAGTAACAGCATCATAGCCTTTGACTGAAAACAAGGATAAAGCCTCATATATGATTTTTTCTCTAGTAGTCAAAAATAATCCTCCCTCAATAGTTTGTAAATTAAGATAATAAATAACCCAAACTAACACTTGTTAGTTTCATAGTAGCTAACAAGTGTTAGTTTGTCAAGAGTTAATTATAAAATAAATTTAGATTTAAATTTTTGATAAGAAAAACGACGGCTTTGATTGTCATTTCAAAACCGCCGTTTGACCTTTATTATTTAAACATTTGGCCTTCAAATATCTTTAATTCTCCAATGTCATCTGTCAAATGGTCTATTTTAAAGGGTCAAAAAAGGGTGTTTCCCCATCGATTTTTGACCCTTTTTTCACTCTCAAACCACTACATCTTGTGGTCAAGTCTTATTATTTCTCCTCCAAACCACAATACGTCATCAGAATTGCTACCTCAACGTGCCTTGAGGTGACAATAAAGATGTCGTAAGGAGATATTACTTCCTTGGCGGAAGCATATAGTTCTTTGACCTAATAAGGCAAAAGTATAAAAGGGTTAAAAGTCGATGTTTTCCATCGATTTTTAACCCTTTTTGGTTATCAAACTATTATATGTTGTGGCCAAATTATAACCTTTGTCCTCTGAACCACAATTACTCTACTAACATATACTCCTTACTACACTTATCAGATGAAGGTGAATCAGTTGATAAATATAATAAGTAAAATTAATATATCATATCATGATATTCCTTGTTTTTTTCCATTTGTGCTTTTGCATAGGGACAAAGAGGCATTATTTTTTTATCTTCCTTCCTTGCCCAATCAACAAGCTCTTTTAATAGTATTTTTCCAATACCTTGACCATTTAATTCCTCGGATACATGGGTATGATCAATTATAATAAGATTATCACCAGAAGGTACAAACGCCATTTCTGCTAATGGATTTTCCTCTGAATCTCCTACATAAAAACTTTTAGTTCCTTTTTTAACTTCTACCATAGTGACCCCTCCCAAACTAATTATTACAACAACTATTTATTCATTTCAATAACAAGAAAATGTGAGGTCTCTATTGCCTTTATTTTTATATCCTCTTCTGTTATCTCCAATGCATCCCTCATATTTAGAACTATATTATTGATATCTGATGTTCCCTCTATTTGTACTAAATATGCCTGTCTTCCTTTTCCTACTTTAAATTCAATTTCTTTGTCCTTATCTAATTCTAATACAAATATATTTGAATCCTGATTCAATTTTATTGGAGCATTTCCATCTTTAGAGGATACAATATTAAGCCATTTGTTTTTTCTATCATCCCATTCAAACTTGTAATCCCCATAGTTAGGTTCGTAACCTTTTTGATTAGGGACAATCCACATTTGAAGAAATCTTAATGTTTCTTCACCAAGGTTATGCTCACTATGGAATACTCCTGTTCCTGCACTCATATACTGTACATGACCACGGGATAGTGCACGTTTATTTCCCATGCTATCTGCATGAGTTAGTTCTCCGTTTATAACATATGATACGATCTCCATATCTCTATGAGGATGAGTATCAAACCCTGTACCTGGTTTTACTAAATCGTCATTGATTACTCTTAAAGTTCCAAAATTAAGATTGGATGGATTATAATATTCTGCAAATGAAAAATGAAATTTGCTTTTTAGCCATCCTAAATCACTACTTCCCATTTTAGTATTATCTATTTTTCTTAACATGTTTGCCTCCTATTTTTTAAGATTTTAAATTCTTATTACAAGCATATTTATTTTACTATTTTAACTCTATTTGAGATATCCTCTTTTACTTTTTCATCTGCAATTTTAAAACATATAGCCTTATCTTATGCCATTCTTTTCATTTTCAATACCTCCAAATCTTTTCATATATTTTAATATTTGTTCCTGTTCCTCTTTGCTCCAGATATTTATCATAGAAACGATGATTGCTTCATTTTCTGGATATACAATATCCATAAGTTTTCTGCCTTTTTGTGTAATATGAAGCATAAATCTTCTCTTATCTCTCTTATCAATAGTTTTTTCTAAGAGACCTTCCTTCTCTAAATTTCTCACTATAACAGGGATAGTTCCACTAGTGCTCAATACTTTATCTTGAACCTCTCCCACAGATAAATCTCCTTTATGATAAAGAGCTTCTAATACAGCAAACTGGCCACTAGTTAATCCATATTTTATATAAACCTTATTAGTAGCTCTATTTATCTTATTTAAAGCTCTGCTCATTCCTATAAATATCTTAAGTTCTGTCTTATCCATAATCTCACCTTTTTAAATAATTTACTCACATTTAATATCTCTAATTAGATATAATTTACTCTAATTAGAGATATTTGTCAAGCCATTTTTATTAAATTATTAAAAATACCGACATTTTTCATTTATATAAAAAAGACATTAGGCATATCATACTTCATACCTTAATGTCTTTATATATCTTTTTATTCGATTTATACTTTTAGGGTTCTTCATGAGTATTGCCTTCATATTAGACCACCTGTGCCTATTTTCAGACCAACTAGTGCCTAGTATTAGGCCAGCTAGTGCCCGATACTAGACCAAACTATGG
>JBBAEY010000128.1:0-4193 GCA_041655755.1 Tissierellaceae bacterium | reverse complement strand
GCATACTGTGGTATTCCCCCCTTATCATAGCCTACAAATACACAATTTTTCCTTTTATCTTCATACAATGTCCTATTTTTAATAAATTCATAACCAATATCCTTGTCAATTCCTCTAGTCTTTATAAGATATGCTATTACATGATTGTAGGTAGTATTCTTCTCTGGTAATACTAGGTCTTTTCTTTCAGTCTCCTTAGTCTTATTGCTATTTCTTGAATCAATATAGGTATGGGATTCGTGCTGACCTCCCAATAAGGTCTTAACTGATTCAAGCCAGGACTTTCCCTCAATGAATCTCACCAATTGAATAGGTCCACCCCCAGTATTTTGGGAAAAGCAATTCCACCTGTTTTTAACTGGATCTATATATAATCCCCCAAAACCTTCTACCTTTATGGTTTTGCCAGCTCTTTTATGTGGTAGATTGAGGCTATTCACATAGTCCATGATATCTGTATTGTTGGCCTTAAGTATTTCCTCATCTGTTAATCTTCTATAATTCATTCCTACACCTCCAGAGTGGGAAGTATTAAAGGCTTTTTCTTTTATACTTCCCACTAAATTTGCAATCAAGAAAACTAGCTATAGATTTTCTATTGCTAGTTAAACTATAATTCTGGCTTCTATTCATCTGCTAGGTCATTTTCAAAGTTTCTGTAATCCGCAAAATGTATAGCCCAGCTTAATGGTTCAAATATGATTTCACCAAGGTTTTTGTTGTCGTTTCTAATTTTATTATATACATCAGTGATATTATCATTAGATTTTATAAAATCGAAACTTGTTAAGTATGGCTTTTTTCCCCTAGATTCATCATTTAAATAGAAAAACCTATATTTTTCTTTCTCTACATTTAATATTTTTAATGGCCAATATTTATTTTCTTCACTTAATATCACCAAGATTTCATCTTTCCTTAAATAAATTTTACTAGGTAAGTTAGCCAACCTCTCCAACTCACTTGATTTTATATTTTCATCTACAGAAATAAATATACTTAAATCTATGTCATCAAAGCAAAAAATACTTTCAATTTTTCTTTTAAAAATCTTTTCACCCCCTCCTCGCTCACAAGATACTATTATCTCCTTCTTAACTATCTATGGCCCTCACCTCCAAATCATCTTGGTTTTGATTAAAGTAATCTGCAAGGAGTCTTTCAACAAGCTTTTCTAATTCACTAAGACTACGATCTTCTGTAACATATCTTTCCACGATATTTTTGGTAAATCTAGGTGTAAATTTAGGCTTCTTAGGTCTTTGAGGTTTTTCAAAATATTTGCCTGATAAAATATCGTTCATCTTATTATAATTTAAGTTTCTGGCCTTGTTTAACCTTTTGATTTCTGCCGACTTCTTTAAATCCACCTTATAATTATATTCATCTAGTAAACTATTAAGGATGTTTTGATTATCCTCACTAAGATAGGAAAAATCAACACCTGCTGTAAAAGGAATTTCATCATTGTCTAATCTGATTTTTAACTCATCTGTCAGCATATCTATTCTTATATAATTAGATACATTTCTAGGTGATAAATCATAAGATCCTGCAACTTTATCCCTGGTTTCATCTTGTGGGCAGATTCTGCCCGAAGTTGCGTTTTCCTGATAACCATCAGTGTTTGACAGCATTTCAATTTCATTTATTATGTCCACTCTTTTACCTTGACTTTTAATTGCATTATGTCTTTCTGTTAGAATTCTGGCTTTTTCTGAATGGCTTAGTTCTGAAAACGACCTTTGTATTAAATTAGTTTCTGTTACAATTAGCATTGCTTCCTCATCTGTTAAGCCTTCCTTAATTACCACTGGTATTTTTTTAAGCCCTGCCAGTATCCCTGCGTTTAATCTATTGTGACCTGACAGGATTTCATATTTACCGTCTTCTAGTGGCCTAATTGTAAGGGGTGTTATTATTCCATGTTCTTTTATACTTGCCACCATATCATCTAGTCTCTCACCTTCATATAGCTTAAATGGATGATTTGAAAATGGGACTAACTTAAATATTTCTATTTCTATTGGTCCTACTTTGTTTTCTTTTTCTTCTTCATCTGAAATACCAAAGAAGTCATTTATGTTTACAATAGTAGGCTTAGTCATTTACTTCCCTCCATTCCTCCGCAAAATTCTGATAGGCTTCTGCTACCTTGTTTTTGGGGTCATATTCAATTACTGATTTTTTATTTAGTATTGCTTCGCCGGTTCTTACAGAAATTGGGATTTTGCTTTCAAAGATCCTCATATTCAAATTAAACTTTTCTTTTACAAATGTAATTGATTCCTCTAGTGCCTTTAACATTTCCTTTGATAGATTTGTCCTTTGATTTAACATCGTTACTAATACACCATCAATTTCTATCTTGGGATTAATTCTCTTCTTTATCTTATTTATATTACTAATTAGGAGCCCTAGGCCCTTTGCAGAGAGGTACTCTGGTGTTACTGGTATAATAACACTATCTGAGGCAGCTAATGCGTTTATAGTGAGCATACCGAGGTTGGGAGAGCAATCTATTATGATATGGTCGTAATCATTTTCTATATCCTCTATCACCTGCTTTAAAATCATCTCCCTGCTCATAACATTTACTAAGGATACCTCTATCCCCGCTAAATCTAATGTCCCTGGTATTAGATCTAACTTATCCTTTATGTTTATAATATAATCCCCTTCAACATCATTTTCCTCTATTGCATTTGCCATTAATGTTTGAATATTAACCTTATCTTCCCCACTATGTCCCAAGGCAACTGTAAGGCTGGCCTGTGGATCAAAATCAATTAAAAGTACTTTCTTCCCCCTATCTTTCAGGGACAAGGCATAAGATAAATTAAGGGCGGTAGTTGTTTTTCCAACTCCACCCTTTTGGTTTACTATTGCTGTTATTTTAGCCATATAAAAACCCCCTAAATATTTTTAAAGACTTCTAGCTTTTTACTTTGATATAGTTTTTATTTTTACTCCCTTTAATTGTTCTAGCTTACCTAGCTCTTTAGTTCTATCACTCGCTAGGATTTTTTTATTCCAACTGTTTCCTTTTATGTTGTAACCCTTCCAAATATATCCTAACTCCTTTAATTCCTCTCTGTAATCGTATGAATTTTCTACAGTAATATAATAGACTGCAGATATATCTAACCTATTGGCCCTACTTATTTCAACATTATCTAAATTTATTAATTTGTTTAACCAATCTTCTTCCATATCTCTGTTGAATTCTTCCTGATCTACTTTCCTGTAATCTGAAATTAATTTGTAAAGATGAATTATGTCTCTATTTCTTTCATTCCACTCTGGATCATTGAGCAGGGGAATATCAAAGTCTTTTTCCATTGCGGTCATTAATTCAGAAAATTTCTCAACTGGTGATTTATCAAGAATTAATTTAATAACTTCAACTTCATACTTTCCTAATTTTCTATCAGTTATTTTAGCCATATAAAAACCTCCTTAAAGTTTCAAAAACTAAAAAAGACAACATCTATGATTGTGTCGTCTATTAGCTTATAGTTGTTTGGTTTATGAAACATGGTACTCATGTTGCCGGTATCATAGCCGGAAATGGCTTTTCCTCCATGGGCAAGTACATGGGGATAGCCCCCAAGGCCAATATAGTCGGAGTCAAGGCCTTGGATTCTCAAGGCTCAGGGAATTCCTCTGATATAATTGAAGCCATATCCTATATTATCGAGACAAAGGACAGCTATGGTACTAGGATAATAAATCTTTCCCTTGGTAGCCCATCCAATATACCCTGCCACAAGGATCCCCTTTGCAAGGCAGTAGATGCTGCCACGAAAGCTGGGCTGATTGTCATAGCTGCTGCAGGCAACAGCGGTCCAAGGCAAGGGACAATATTATCTCCAGGAATCAGCAACTCCGTAATCACAGTAGGCGCTTCAGATGATAGGGGAACCATCGATACATCAGACGATACTATTGCACCCTTTTCTAGCCGCGGCCCCACTACTGAGGGTATCATGAAACCCGATGTCGTTGCCCCTGGCGTAAACATCAGATCCCTATCCAATATTGACCTAGATGGATACTCTTCCCTAAGTGGTACATCCATGGCCACACCATTGGTATCTGGTGCCATAGCACTTTTATTGAATGAATATGGCCCACTAGAAACCCAAGAGATAAAGAAAAGGATAATAGAATCCTGTATAGACTTAAAAGAC
>JBBAEY010000127.1:0-4254 GCA_041655755.1 Tissierellaceae bacterium | reverse complement strand
CGTAAACATCAGATCCCTATCCAATATTGACCTAGATGGATACTCTTCCCTAAGTGGTACATCCATGGCCACACCATTGGTATCTGGTGCCATAGCACTTTTATTGAATGAATATGGCCCACTAGAGACCCAAGAGATAAAGAAAAGGATAATAGAATCCTGTATAGACTTAAAAGACAGAAGGGAAAATCAAGGTGCTGGTCTCTTAAACCTTAGATTGCTCTTCTCTAATGGCACAGGTGATAGGGCTGGAGACCTGGAGGACGACAAGGAGATAGACTTGAAAATAAGAGACAAGAGCCTGCTGGAGAACCTAATTTTGCTTTTAGCCATCCTGATATTATTTGATTCTAAAAAATAAGGCAAAAAATAACCAAGTAGATAGCCAATACTATAACTGGACTATCTACTTGGAAAGAGGAATATTATCTAGATTTAACTATAGTTTTTCAACATGATTTCAATAATCTTTTCGTCTGCACCCAACATGCCCTCCTTGGTAAACTTACCAAGGTTTCTAATGGCATCCTCTGCCTTGGGGCTCAAAAGCCCGTCCATTCCATTGATGAATACATTTGACCTAGCCAGCTTTGCCTGCATTACCGCCTCTGAGGCTGCAGTAGACAATTTAAATGCACAGCCGCCCTTTGCTCCATCGCATACCATACCTGCCAAGGTGCCCATTATATTCTTTATGGAGCCACCAATCTGCTCGTCGTTTCCCCCCAGAGCCCAGGTAATAGAAGCTGTCGCCCCAGCGCCAGCGGCCACTGCACAGCCACATATGGGAGATAAAACCCCGGTAAATACCTTTACATAGGCCGTGACTAAATGGCTAAAAGCCAAGGTCCTAGCTAGCTTTTCATCGTCACAAGCTAATTGTTCACATACTACTGTTGGGGGAATAATTGCTGTTAGACCGTGGTTACCACTGCCTGCACTGCTCATGACAGGCATATTAAGTCCCGCCATCCTAGCATCGCTGGCTGCAGATGTCAGTACCCTTGCCTTATTTACTATATCATCTTGAAGAAAGCCCTCTGAAATTAATTGGTCAATTGCGGCCCCAAGGCCTGGCCCTGGCTTCAGATCTAGGCCTGCCCTTGCTATGTCCATATTAATCTTGACACCGTCTAGCATAAACTCTATGTCTGCAAAGTCTACCTCTTCTACAAACTTCCTAATATCCTTGAGTTCCAGTTCCTTCAAATAATCATTGCTATTTGAATTGGTCTCCTCTACCTTGCCCTTATTAAAAATCACCTTACCATTGGACTCTATATAGACTATATTCGTATGACTATCCCTTATAATGCAAATCCCTTTTCCCTCACTGGTTACTACTTCTGCCTCAATAAAGAAGTCACCCTTGTCCATTACCGGGTCAACCTGGACCAAATTCTTATCTAAGAGGTCATTTGCCTGTGATATTGCCTCCTTATTGACATGTCGAAAGACCTCAAAACCTAAATTGGAATCTCCACAGGTAACCCCAAGGGCCGCCGCAAATACCAGGCCTATTTCTACTGTGCCGGGGATACCAACTCCCATGCCATTTTTGTAGATATTTGGGCTCACCTCTACCCTTATGCTTTTAAGCTCTCCCTTTATACGCTCCACTGCCTTTGCTGTAGCCAAACCTACCGCTACTGGTTCTGTGCAGCCCAATGCAGGTTTAACACCACTTATTAAGGTCTGCAATAATTTTTCCGAGGTATTTTCATCTAAAAACTTTTCCATGGCTTCCACTTATATCCCGCCTCCCATTTTAATCCCATAATCTTTAACCCTATGAGATGCAATTTATATGCCAACTTTCTTGTAAAGTCTTGAAACCTAGGACATAATTGATTTTGCACAATCTAGGCTCGAATAGGCAGGATAAGTTTTTTCCGTCAAGCTAGTAATCCATTTAAGCATTCTATTTTATGATAATTATTCTCATATATGATAATATAGCCAACTTACATGGCTGGCCTACTAATTATCATATAGTCCAATCTTTCTATACAAGGTCGCTAAGCCAATATTAAGCTTCTGGGCTACAAGTTTCTTAGCCTCCAGACTGTCCCCGTATTTGTGGATTAAGTCTTCTATAATGGCCTTTTCAAATTCCAGCCTCAATTCTTCTAGGGTTTTGTCCTCCCCCTCTATACTAGCAATCTTAGCCTGACCCTGGGGGCTATGACCTAATCTGTTATCAAAAAAATACCTTGGAATATCACTTAGGCATATATCCTCGCCTGTAGAAAAGCAAAGGGAGTGCTCTAATATATTCTCCAACTCCCTCAGGTTTCCCGGCCATGGATAGGCCTTAAACGCCTCCTTTACTTCCTTTGATAGGGCCTTTGGCCTGGTGTTTATCTTTTTCGATACCTTGTCAATTATATGGTCTGAGCAGAGAAATATATCCTCTCCTCTTTCCTTTAGGGGAGGCAATTCTATAGGTATTACATTGAGCCTATAAAACAAGTCCAGCCTAAATTCTCCCTTCTCTATTAGGTCCTCTAAATTCCTGTGGGTAGCTGCTATAATCCGTATATTTACGTCAATAGGCTTGCCATCTCCTCCAACCCTTTCAATATTTCTTTCCTGTAGAACCCTTAGGAGCCTGGTTTGCATGTAGAGGGACAGATCCCCTATTTCATCTAAAAACAAGGTCCCATTATCGGCCAATTCTACCTTGCCCTTTTTCCCTCCTGGATTGGCACCGGTAAAGGCCCCCCTCTCGTATCCAAATAGCTCCGATTCCATCAAACTCTCTGGTATGCCTGCGCAGTTAATAACTATAAAGGGCCCATCTCTCCTTTGGCTCTCATTGTGTATTGACTTAGCTAGGAGTTCCTTGCCTGTACCGCTTTCTCCCCTTATCAATATTGTTGAATCCGTCTGTGCTGCTATCTTTGATTTTTCTATGGATTCTAATAGGCCCTGACTCCTCCCTATTATATTGTCAAAAACAATCTTCTGCTTATTCTCATAGGTCTTGGCAATATTGATGATTTCCTTAATCTCGTCAAAGCTTATTATTAATGAAAATCTCCTGTCTTCCAGAAATATCTTGCTGATATTATATCTGACCCTAGTGTCCCTGCCATTGATATCCCAATAGCCCACTATATCCTTATTTCCCGTATCTTCCAACCTTATCTTTTTAATCAGCGTGTATATGTGCTTGTCCAGTATTTTATAGTCCGATAAATTCATACCTAATATTTCAAGGGCCTTTATATTGATATGGATGACCCTCTTGTGGGAATTCAATATGATTATTCCCTTGTTGAGACTGTTAATTATTTCGTCCACTGCAATGTAGTTGGTCTTTAATTTGTTGGCTATTATAATCCTAGAAATTTCATTTTCTATCATTTCTGCCAATTGCTTTAGCATACGGAAGTATTCATCCTTTTTAAGGGACATGATTTCCCCTTGCTTTATATCAAAAGAGGCAAAGCTAACTACACCTATGACTTGATCGTTGACCTCCAATGGATATGTCATATTGGCGTATTCATTGCAGTAATCAAATGCCGGGCACTCCCTGCATATCTTTTCGTCCCTGACTATCAAATTAATATTGGGAGTCTTTGTTTCTATGACCTTGGCGAATAGGGATTCTTCAGGACTGCTCTCTTCAATTTTACTGTAAAATCTTCCAGTCCCCACAATCCTTGTCAGGTTTTTATCCGTTACAGTTACGTCAATATTAAGGGCGGATGCCACTGTTTCAGCCCATTCCTGCAAGGTCTTTTGCATTAGTCTCAGATAAGCCATTTTATTCCCCCTCATATACTCGACTTAAATCTATTTTATCAGCTAAAACAAAAAAAGGAAGCATTAGCTTCCTATTTTACAAAGTTTGCTGGATTTTGATTCTTTCCATTTTTTAATACTTCGAAATGTAAATGCGGTCCAGTTGAATTGCCGGTATTGCCCACATTGGCAATATGCTGTCCCTTATATACCTTGTCTCCAACCTTTACTAGGATGGAGCTACAGTGTGCATACCTAGTCTTGTAACCATTGCCGTGATCTATTTCTACCATCTTACCATAAGTACCCTTTGTGCCTGCAAATACTACCTTGCCTCCGTCTGCAGCGTTAATTGGCGTACCTGTTTTGGCTGCAATGTCCAATCCATTGTGCATCCTACCCCTTCTCATACCATACCTCGATGAAATTGTTCCCCTTGTAGGCATGAGAAATAATCCAGTTGCCACTGTCTTGGGGGGTTCCTTTGTCCCCCTAACTACT
>JBBAEY010000126.1:0-4286 GCA_041655755.1 Tissierellaceae bacterium | reverse complement strand
ATTGACCCTGAAAGAATAGGAGAAGGAGACCTATATATATACGAGTAATCTCCCTTACTAGGATACAAGAAAGTTAAAATAAAGCGGAACCATAGGAGCTAAGAAATTAGCTTCTTTTTTATGGCAATCCTTGCCCAGAAGTTATATATATGAGAATTCAGAATAGATTATATATATAAGTAGAAGGAGGTTTTTTCATGAGGAATACATATAATAAAAATAGTGTTACCATCAGGTTACTAATATTACTGTCCATATCCCTGGTACTTTTAGTCTATATATCAGTCAAAACAACAAGAAATATAGTAGATGTTTTTTTACCTACTAAAGAACTGCCTATCTACAGCGTAGAAACATCTGAAAAAAAGATATCCATAAGCTTTGATGCTGCATGGGGACATGAATACACCCCTTTTATATTGGATACACTAGATAAATACAAGATAAAATCAACCTTCTTTCTAGTGGGATTTTGGATTGATAAGTATCCAGATGATGTAAAGGAAATAGCCAGGAGAGGTCACGATGTGGGCAATCACTCTACGACCCATCCAAATATGAGTCAATTGGGCAAGGAGAAGATGCTGGAAGAGTTAAACAATACAGGAGATAAAATTCAAGAACTGACTGGGGAAAAATCAATACTCTTTAGACCGCCCTTTGGGGATTACAATGACTTGCTGATTCAGACCTGTAGGGAGGAGGGTTACTATGCAATACAATGGGATGTTGATTCACTGGACTGGAAGGAATTAGGTGCCCAGCCTGTAGTTGACAGGGTAACTAGGAATGTAAGGAATGGGTCCATAGTACTCTTTCACAATAATGCAAAATATATAGAAGAATATCTGCCCATAGTAATAGAGAGGCTACAGGATGCAGGATATGAAATAGTACCGATTTCAGAATTAATATATAGGGAAGACTTTATGATGGACAATACGGGAAGGCAAATCAAGACAAAATAAATAAGGATGAGGAGATAGGGTGAAAGACAAGGAATTGATATTCATTGGAATAATAGATGGACCTGAGGGGGGCCCTACATACAATTTACTCAAGGAGATACTTATATTGTGCAATCACTATGTCCTATATGAAAATCCACAGAAGACCATATCAATATTGATCGGGGATAAAAATATCCATATGGTGGTCAGCATAAGGCCGAAAAGCATGAAAGCCCTAGAGGAGCTAGGCATTGACTTCAATATCCTAATCTTTACACTTCCACATATTGAAGGATATGCAAGACCCCTATTAAAGGGGATTGTTAGTAAAAGTCAATATTTTATAGTGAATAGCGATGGGCATAAGTGGATTGAGCTCTTGGATGACAATATTAAGTCAATCATTATTACCTATGGCTTTAATAGCAAGGCTAGCATAAGCCCTTCTAGTTTCAACAATCAGGACCTTCTGGAAACAAATATATGCTTTCAAAGGGAGATTAAGACTATCATGGGAAAGGTAATTGAGCCCTTTGAATTGACAATTAAAATGGATATGAATAGGATTGATATTTATTCGATAATAGCAGCCATTAGCTCGTGTTTAGTTCTAGGAATGGACATCGTAACCACAGAACTTTCCAAATCCTTTGGGCAAAGGGACTTGTTAAATAAAAGTTGAGGAAAATTTAACAAATATTCAAAAATAGGCAGGACTTTTTGATTTTATGTCTAATAATAGATATATACCAAGGACAATATTCTATATCTATTATTTATTTTTGTTATATTCATTCTCTGATCAGAATATATTAGATATAGATTAAAATAACATATGAATAGGAGTGGATAGCGGATGATGGATAAAACAAAAGAGACTAATACCGTAAGGCTGGTTGGGAAGATAAGGGGGGATAAAACTTTTAGCCACGAGATGTATGGAGAGGGGTTTTATACTATAGACCTAGAGGTACCTAGGTTAAGTGACTCAACAGATATATTGCCTATCACAGTTTCAGAAAGACTGATAGTTAATATTGACTTATATCCGGGGCAATATGCTATAATAGAGGGACAGCTTAGGTCTTACAATAGGTATGTGGGAAATACCAATAGGCTTATATTGACTATTTTTGCAAAGGACATATACATGCCTTCAGAAGAGGAATTGGATGAACTTTTAAAAAAACCAAATGAAATATTTTTAGATGGGTATATATGCAAGAAACCCATCTATAGGACCACGCCTTTTGGCAGGGAAATTACGGATATTTTGATTGCAGTAAACCGTGCATATAACAAGTCCGATTATATACCCTGTATTGCCTGGGGAAGAAATGCCCGCTTCTGTGAGAATATGATAGTAGGAGATCACATAAGATTATGGGGCAGGATACAGAGCAGGGAATACCAGAAAAAGTATTCAACTGGAGAGGTAGAAACAAAAATTGCCTTTGAGGTATCAGTATCAAAACTTGAATATATTGAAAACGACAACAATAGATTGGAAAGCTACGAAGTCGAAGGATAAAATTATTTATTGAAAGGATAAATTATGGATACAAAATTGATTTTTAGTGCTATAATGTTGATAATATTAGTGAGCATTCAATATACTCTTAATCAGATTTTAAGGGAACTAAGAGATATTAGAAAAATATTATTGAGAAACCCAAGTGATATTAACACAAGATGAAAGGAGAGAATGAATTGAATAGCAGCAAAAAAGAGAGAATATTATACAGTAGGGGAGACATTAGCGCTAGAATCAAAGAATTAGGCGAAAGCATATCCGAAAAGTACAAGGATAGGAACCTTTTAGTGATATCATTACTTAGGGGGAGCTTTATATTTACGGCAGATTTAGTAAGGGAATTGAGCATTCCTGTAGAAGTAGACTTTATGACAACTGCCAGCTATGGTCACGACGAGATTTCATCTGGCAATGTGGAAATTATCCACGACATAAGGACGGATGCAGAGGGCAGGGACATACTAATAGTCGACGATATTATAGATTCTGGTTTTACCTTGAAAAAAGTAAAGGAAAGCTTAAATTTGAAAAATCCTAACTCTATTGAAATATGTGTAATGTTGGATAAGCCCAGTAGGCGGAAGGTAGATATAAATCCAGACTTTATAGGATTTAGCATACCAGATGTCTTTATTGTAGGCTATGGACTTAATTATGGTGATTACTACAGAAATATACCTTATATCTTTACATTTGATTAAAAGCTCACCTGCGGCCAACCGTAGGTGAATTTATTAGAATGAAACAGCGAGAAAGGCCCAGCTGTTTCATTTCATTGAGGAGTGAATTTTACATGAATGAACTAGAAAGACCCTCGGTACTAGAAGCGAACTTAATATATTTTTTCTTGGGTATGGGCTTATTTTTACTCGGCTCCCTTGTCCAAAGCAGGGAAATATACTCAGGGCTACTGATTACCGAATACATAATAATATTGTTGCCCAATATCTTATACCTTAAGATAAGGGGATACTCCCTTAAGCATACATTGCGACTAAATAGGTTGAGCCTTAAACAGGGCCTATATATTGCCTTGATTATCTTATTTACCTATCCCATAGCAGTATTTTTAAATAGCATAGTAATATTCATATTAAATAGTATAGGGAATGTGGTCCCTAGTCCCCTGCCAATTCCAGATGAGCCAAAAACCTACCTGCTGAGCCTATTTGTCATAGCTCTGTCTCCTGGTATATGCGAGGAAATAATGTTCAGGGGCACAATCATGAGGGCCTATGAAAATATGGGTACAAAAAGAGCTATTATTTATTCTGCCCTGCTCTTTGGAATATTTCATTTGAATTTACAAAACCTAATAGGTCCCAGCTTCCTAGGCTTGATTTTAGCAATCATTGTATATAAGACGGATTCCATATATGCATCAATACTTGGCCATACCCTTAGCAATGGAATAGCCATGACTATTAGCTATTTTGCAGGGAAAATCCAGGGCCAGTTACAGGAAGTTCCCACAGATGTGGTGCCAGATAAAACACAAATGACAATTTTGCTCATAGGGATGGGAACCATTGCCTATATATCAGCCCTAGTCTTGACAAAACTACTAAAAAAACTGCCCCAAAGTCCTAGATCCATGTTAGGGGAGAGGCAGACAGGCAGGAGGAAAAGAGTAAAGTTAAGCGATTTTACCCCCCTTGTTTTTATCATACTGCTCTTTATCCTGATAAATGTTAAATTTCTTTTCCTCAAGGAATAAAATGAGGGGCTTCTTCCAATAATATAGGTGGGAGGAAGGCCGATGAAAAAGAAAAAGAACAGACTGGAAGATAAGCTAAAGTATG
>JBBAEY010000125.1:0-4374 GCA_041655755.1 Tissierellaceae bacterium | reverse complement strand
GATCGATAGGCTTCGTTTTATTATGCCTAAAAACAGAAAGAAAGGATTGAGAATAATGTCAAAATTATTTATGTATGGAACATCCTTGGAAGGAATAGAACAACTGATGGTTACGGTTCCAAATTTCCAACCAAGAAGAAGTGCTATAGTCATCAATAATTATTTTAACTGCCAAGGAGGTGATGGAAATTGTAAGCTTAGTGTGATTAATGTTGATGATAGTTGCAGGAAATGTGGATACAATAATTCAAATTCCAAAGTTAATGTGGATAAGAAAAGATATAAAGACTTTGTAATGGATTGTTTTGGAAGGATAAACAATAATTCCTTAAGAGAAAGATTAAAGGGGATTAGTAGGAATTTTAAGGGAGAAGTATTTCTAAATTATCATCATAAGGAAAGGTTCTATAATTTTCTGCAAGACCAGGATCTAGATACCAATCATATACAATCGAGATTTATTGCCATTCTATTTTTACTTACTGCTAATGAAGGTCTATGGAAGGTTTCAAAACATTTAATAAAATTAAATGGATTTGATTTAAAAGAAATATGTCTTAGGGAAATAGATATTGATGGCTATGCCCTATACCAAACTGCAAAGACTCTATCAACTGGGAAGGAATATATAAGAATCAATGAGTTAGCAGATAAGGATTTAATAGATGACTATATATTTAAAGCAATAATTAACTCTGCCCTAATCAATAGATATGGTGCAGAGTTATTTTTAATTAATAAATAGAATGGAGGAAAAGGATGAACATAACTATTAAGAAATCAAGGGATACTGATAAAAGAAAAGCCATATGGCTCCCAATGGAGGAAATAGAACTAGAGGAAGTATCAAATGAATTAGGAATAGAAATGACTACAGAGCCAAATGTTTATATAGAAAGCAGCAGGGATGAAAGATTTTCAAATATACTGGCTGATAAAAATGTAAATATAGATGAGCTAAATTATTTAATAAAAAGATTAGATGGCTTTGATTCAAGAGAAATGGAAAAGTTCTATGCTGCAGCCTTTGGACAAGAAACTAAATCAATAGCAGATTTAATAAACTTAACTTTTAATATGCATTGCTATAGTCTTGTAAATAATTTCAATGACCTTAATAAATTAGGAAAGGATCTATACTTAACTGAAAAAATGGCAGTAGCAAGTAAAGAATTAGACGAACTAGATGGAGAATCATATGCTCTGGAGGTAATAGAAAATAATAAAAGTGCTAGAGTAACTCCTTATGGTGTTTTATATAAAAACTCAAATGATCCAATACAAGTATATAATGGAAAACAATTCCCACCCTATGGCTGGAAGAAATGTATGGCTACAATTGAATTAAAAGCAAAGGATGAAAGCGAATTTATATACCTTCCTTGTTCTGATATTGAAATTGAAAAGGCCTTAATGAGATTAGGAGTATCATATTTGCAAGACTGTGAAGTTAATATTGATAGCCATAACCTACCTGATAAGGTACTAGATATGATTCCGGAGAATATAACATCAATGGAAAGAGTAGATACTTTAAATAAGGTGTCCAATAAATTTATGGAAATGAAAGGCGATATACATAAAAAACATGTTGACAGTAACAAATACCTAGAATATCCTAGTGGTAGGAGTATAAGTTATTAAATAGCAACGAAGGAGTTTTAGATTATGAGAATACTATCTATAAAAAAACTATCGGAGACTGTAACAAAATTAAGAGAAGAAAAGGGTTATACCCAAGAAAAGCTTGGTAATCTAACTGGCATAAGTAGAACAAAAATGAATAGGATTGAGCGGGGGGACTTCATACCTTCAATATTACAACTTGAAGAATTAGCGAAGGTTTTAGAATTTGATAAATTAGAAATGTTTATTTGCAAAGAAGAAGCTAATTCATTACATAAGTTTAGATCTGGAGCATTAAATGAAGTAGAAGAAAAGGGAATTGAACAGCTTCTTAAAATGATGTGTTCCTTAAGGCAACAGATAATGCTAAGGAGAAAACTCGAATTGACAGAGCAAATCTCAAAGGAACTAATAAGATAATTTTTAATCTCCACAAATTCGGTGGAATTGAAAAAACGGAAAGGGGGATATAATTGGATATAAACCAAAAAGGAGAAATTCTTATTTATCAAACTGAAAAGGGTGAAACTAAAATTGATGTTTATATGGAGGATGGCACTATATGGCTTACACAAAAAGATATAGCACAACTTTATGTTAAAGCTGTTAGTACCATTAATGAACATATAAAAAACATAATTTTAGATGGTGAATTAGATGGAAATTCAACTATTAGGGAATTCCGAATAGTTCAAAATGAAGGTGGACGTCAAGTTGCTAGGAGTACAAAATTCTACAATCTTGATATGATTCTCGCTATAGGTTATCGAGTAAGATCTAATGTAGGAATGCAGTTCCGTAACTGGACAAGTAAAATTCTTAAAGAGTATATGCAAAAAGGATTCGTAATGAATGATGAAAGGTTAAAGAATCCTAAAAAATTTGGTGATGACTATTTTGATGAACTACTAGAAAGAATACGTGATATTAGGGCATCAGAAAAAAGATTTTATCAGAAGATTAAGGATATCTATAGTTTATCTGTAGATTACAACCCCGCTATGGAAGGAACAAAGAATTTCTTTGCAACTGTCCAAAATAAATTGCTATATGCAGTTACAGGACAAACAGCAGCAGAATTAATTTCTGAAAGAGTAGATAGTTCGAAAGATAATATGGGTTTAACTTCTTTTAAAGGAGCAGTAGTTCGTAAAGGAGATATAAGTATTTCTAAGAATTATTTATATGAAGAGGAAATAAAAGATTTAAATCGTATAGTTACTATGTTTCTTGACCATGCAGATGATATGGCTAGAGGAAAAACCCCTATGACAATGAAGGATTGGGATAAATCAATTAATGAGTTTTTAAAGTTCAGAAGGAGAGAAATTCTAGAGGGAAAAGGCAAAACTTCCAGAGAAGCAATGGAAAGAAAAGTATTAAAGGAATATGCAATATATAATACAAGAAGATTAAATACACAATCAGAAGATGAGATATCAGGGGAATTACCAGATATTAAAGGATAGATATCTAAAAAAATAATACTCAACTAGTACCCGAAAGGAGCAGAAGATGAAAAATAATATAGGTTCAATAAAAAATGAAATCACTCCGGTGCGTCTTCATTTGGAATTAAAAAATGATTATCTAACAGATCATCAGAAGAGGATGCTTAGAAGATATGGTGAATCTATTAGTGGAGATTCAATAACTAGAGATATTCTGATACCTTCAGATATGCCACTTCACAATCTTCATTATACAATTCAAAAATTATTTGGATGGCAGAACTCACATTTACGTAGTTTTTATTTACCAGAACAAAAATATGATGAACTGACAGGAAGTACTGTTAAAGGCTGGGCTGACTTAGTAGGAATACTATTTCAACCTCCATCTGAAGCAGAACATGATCTTTTTTGGGACGATGATTATGAGAGAGGGAGTTTCAAAGTTTGGCTTAAAAAGAAATATATAGGTCCTTATATATATGGTGGGACTATGGAGCATCAAGAAATAGCAAGGCAAGATATACAGAGATTTTTGGAACATTTCAAGATACTAGAAGTCAGAGAATCCTTCAGTGAGTATATGAAGCGAAAAGAGCGAGAAAAAAATGCTGAAATAAGGATAATAAAAAAGGCACCTTTAATTGATTTGACCCTTGAAGAGATGAATGCATCCATTATTATAGATGGAGGCACTGAAAGTTTGTTAGAAAGATTAGAGGTAAATAAAGTTATTGCAGCTCAAGACCAAGATATTAATTCAAAAGAATTGTTTCCTGTAACCAAAGAACTTATTTATAATTATGACTTTGGAGACAATTGGATAGTCAAAATAACTAAGTACAAAGATTGTGAAGATTTAATAAAACAAAATATTATTGATGAAGATGAATTGGAAGAGGCAGAAGAGGTTGTACTAGATAAGCACAAGCCAGTTTGCATTAATAAAGTAGGTATATCTGTACTTGATGATGTTGGTGGCTTAAGTGGATTTGCAGATTTTTTAGGTATAATCTATGAAGGAGAAGATAAGGAAGAAGCATCTAGTGCACGTGCATGGGCAAAGAGTCTTGGCTGGAGTGCTAGCAAAATTTCCAATAAAATGATGATATAGAAATAAAACAGGCTAAAAGTATTTTTAAGAATTTTACATTGAAGGAGGGATTGTAAAATGGATAAAATAACTCCCGAAAAAGCGATGAAAGAATTGACAATAGTTCTAATGTATTTATCAAGATTCAATGAAGATAGCCGTTTTAGTTCTAGTATGAATATGAGTTGGAAAGGTTGATTTTAG
>JBBAEY010000124.1:0-4397 GCA_041655755.1 Tissierellaceae bacterium | reverse complement strand
TCGTCTACTATCAAGGGCCTTAGATTTTTCCAGTTAGACAGGGTAAAGGCAGAGCTGGGCAGGTTAATTGAGGCCAAGGTAAGGCAGGTAAAATTTGTAGACAGGACCTTCAATGCCGACAAGGAATTTGCAATAGAAGTAATGAATTTTTTAATAGAAAAGAATCCAGACAATATAAATTTTCATTTTGAAGTCACAGCCCATTTGCTGGACCAGGATACCCTGGACTTTCTATCGACAGTAAGGGAAGGCCTATTCCAATTTGAGATAGGGGTCCAATCTACTAATCCAGACACCATAAGGGCAGTTGGAAGGACGACAGATTTTCCAAGGCTCAGACAGGTCACCAAGAGGATTAGATCCTACAAGAATATACACCAGCACTTGGATCTGATTGCAGGGCTACCCTATGAAGACTACAATTCCTTTAGGAAATCCTTTAACGACGTATATGAAATAAGGCCTGAAAAAATCCAACTGGGATTTTTAAAGCTTCTCAAGGGAACAGCTCTAAGGGCAGATGAAGAAAAATACGGCTTTAAATACCTGGACCTCCCACCCTATGAAATTTTGGAGAATAACTATATAAGCTATAGCGAAATATTAAAACTGAAAACTATTGAAGATTTAGTAGAGAAATACTATAATGAAGGCTACTTTGAAAACTCTTTGGAATACCTAATAGTCAGGCACTTTGATAGCCCCTTCCAACTATATGAGAACCTGGCAGACTTTTGGGAGAAGATGGGCTACTTGGGCCTATCTGTCAGTAGGACAAAACTATATGAGATACTAATAGAATTTCACGACCATAGCAGGCTGGGACAGGGGGAAATCTTCTCAGAACTTGTAAGATACGACTTTCTTGTCAACAATAAGAATGGGAAGCTGCCATCTGGCATGACAGGTAAAAAACAGGATATAAGCCAAAAAGACAAGCATAAACTATTGAAGGACCATAGGCTTATAGACAACTATTTATTGGACTACAAGGATATGCCGACAAAGAGACTAATTCAAGATGTAGAAATAGAGAGTTTTATATTTGACATTTTAAGGGCAATAGGAGATAACTACGACATAGAAAATGACAGGGTTTTGCTTGATGAGACTAGAATACTACTATTCCTATATCAAGACGGTGTCATCAACAGATGCAAAACCTATGATATAACAAAAATAGCAAGGGAGTTGATATAGCTTGGAGATAGTCAAGGATATATTGGCAGTCAACAAACAAGTTTTAAAAAAGTCTATAGCTAGCCTAAGGGACAACTGGATAATCATATTTACTGGCATGGTATATGTGATAATTAACATAATAGCTCTGCTATTGGTTTTTACAATCTTTACCGGTCTACTGTCTATATTTGCGGGTATAGCAGTGGCAGTGCTAAGTGCAAGTCTTATATCAAATTATTTTTACCTTTTGTTCAATGTAATTAACTACAACAGGGTGACCTTCCAGGATTTTAAAGATGGCTTTAAATATTTTCTTAGAAAGATATATACTGTTTTATTTTTTGCCTGGATAGGTACTTATTTTCTTGGGATACTGCAGGGAATGCTAGGATTTAATGCACTCATATTGGACCTGATAATCAAACTGTCAGTTTTCATCCTGCTCAATGCACTGCCAGAAACCTTATACCTAAAGGTTTTGGAGCCAATGGATAGTATCATGTATGCAGTAGATTTTATAAGGGAAAACATAATCAACTGGGCAATACCCAATTTGATTTTTTACCTACTATTATATAGTATAACTGGGAAACTCATAGTTGATATATTTGCAATCCACATAAATGCAAGTTTGGGTTTAGATGGACTAGTCAGGTACCTCCTTGGTCAGGTAGTATTCTCCTTTATAATGATATATAGGGGGCACTTGTATAAGCTTTTAAGCACCAGTACCAGAAGAAAAAGAATGTTTATGAATAAATTTTAAGTGAGAAGGTGAACTGATGGGAGTTATAGATTCGTATTTCAAGAAAAATGCAGATAAGATTACCTTCCTGGAAATCAAGGACAATTCGAGCATAGAAATAAGGGGATACCCAAGTGACAAGAATATTCCCTTGCCCTTGAGGACAGACCGGCTAATCAGTGAGATAAAAGATGGAAACCTAAAAGAAGAAATTAGCATGTCCTTTATAATTGACGGGATAATTTTTTTAATGGGGATAGATCCATTATTTCCAAACATAGAAAACTATAAGGATATCCTCTTGGCCTACAGCGATACAATAGAGGATTATGTATTCTATGAGGGGATTAAATACGTAGAGAAGAACGAATACAGCCAAGGGGCAATATGCTTTAGAGCACTGAAACACATAAATCCAAAAAACACCGACAATCTATTTAATTATGCCCTAGTCCTAGAGGAGATAGCAAAGAAGTACTTTGACATGGATATGGAGGAAGAGGCCATAGAATTCCTAAAGAGTTCTACAAATGAACTAGAAAGCATCCTAGATATAGACGAAAAATACTCCTTGGCCCACTACAAGTTGGGATACCATTACAAGTATTCTGGCAACTATTTAAAGGCAAAATTGACCTGGAATAAATTCCTAAGCCTAGATATGGACGAATTGAGACTCCATGAAATCAGAGGTCAAATAGAGGAGATAGAAGACGATGTGGCGCTTGAAACGGGCTTGACATATATGTCCAAGGGACAGTTTGACAAGGCCTTGCATATATTTTTAAAACTGGTATCCAAATTCGAAAATTGGTGGGAACTAAGATATTTCACTGCCGAATCCTACAAGGGCCTAGGCGACCTAGACAAGGCAGTAGAATTCTATTATGAAGCCCTAGAATTAAATGATGAAGAATTGGAAGTCTACAATGAGCTTGGTATTTGCCTGTTTACAATGGGAGATATGGAAAAATCCATCGAAATATTCAGCCAGGGAATTGAAAAGCTTGGCGAGGACTATAAATTATTATTCAACAGGGGCTTGGGCTACTTCCAACTTGGAGAAATGGATAAGGCATATGAAGATATAAAGATTGCCGCATCATTAAACCCTGATGACGAAAATATCAAGGAGCAGAAACAATACTTAGAAGAAATGCTGAAAATATAAAATAGACTAGGAGGAAGAAAGATATGGGGATCAATAGTTTAGAAAAGCTGCTGGAAGTCAAGAAGGGCCAATCTAAAAATTTGGCAGTAGTAGCCTGTCACGACGAGGAAGTACTGGAGGCTGTAGTAGAGGCATATAGGCTTGGCATTGCAAAACCAATCCTAGTGGGAGACAGGGAAAAGACCCTTGCAATAGGAGAAGAAAAGAAGCTAGACCTCAGTCCTTTTAAAATAGTAGACGAAAAGGACCTAAATTTAGCAGCCGAAATTGGGGTAAAAATGGTCAGAAATGGAGAAGCTAACTTCATTATGAAGGGCCTGGTAGATACATCTATACTACTAAAAGCAGTACTAAATAAGGAGTGGGGACTGCGTACAGATTCCCTTCTAAGTCATGTAATGGTATATGAAATAGCAGACTATCATAAATTGATATATTTAACAGATGGTGGAATGAACCTAGCACCTGGAGTAGATGACAAGGTAAAGATAATAGAAAATGCAGCTCTTGTAGCAAGGGCCATGGGAAACAAGGTCATTAAGGTTGCATGTCTAGCAGCAAAGGAAAAGGTAGATACGAAAATGCAGGCGACAGTAGATGCGGGCGAATTGAAATCAAAATACCAAAAGGGAGAGTTTTCCAAAGATATAGTAGTAGAAGGACCAATGGCATTGGACCTGGCAGTATCATCTGAATCCGCCAAGATAAAGGGATATAAGTCAGAGGTGGCTGGAGATGCAGACATCCTATTAGTTCCAAACATAGAGATGGGCAATGGAATAGGAAAGAGCATAACATACTTTGCAGGAGGTAAATCTGCAGGCATAGTCATGGGAGCCAAGGCGCCAATAGTTTTAGTGTCTAGAGCAGACAATCACCTAGCAAAACTCTACTCCATAGCTCTGGGAAGCATATCGGCAGGTAAAGAAGCCAATTAAAATTTTATAAATAAATCCTAAAAAAGTGTTGACATTAATTTAAAAAGAGGGTATCATATTAAAAGTCGGCTGTACAAACATAGAAGAAAAACTAGCAGAAAAAATGCAAAAAATTTAGAAAGCAGTTGACAGCAAATGAATAATTTGCTATACTAATTAAGTCACTCTAAGAGTGGCGGCCCGAATTTAAACAAATGAGGGCAAAGGACCTAGAAAACTAAACAGTGTGAAACAAAAAAGAATTAAGCTATAAGTCAAAGAAGAAATAAGTCAGCGAGAGCTGAATCAAACTATAAAATGAGAGTTTGATCCTGGCTCAGGACGAACGCTGGCGGCGTGCCTAACACATGCAAGTCGAACG
>JBBAEY010000123.1:0-4510 GCA_041655755.1 Tissierellaceae bacterium | reverse complement strand
TTTGCTGTTTTCTTCGTCTCTGCCAAATAGGGCCTTAAATACTATGTCGCTTAATGGGCTTAAAAGTGCGTTTTCCATCGGTATCACATCCTTTGTTCTCTTATGTATATTATACCCTATTTTAAGGTCATTTTGATAATAAATTATAATTTACTTATATGAGGATTATTGATATATAGCATTTTATTCTACATCAATTAACTTTTGGTATTCCACATATCTACTGAAGCTATCATCTACATACTCGATACCCTTCAGCTCTATAGCACCGCCCTCTACTATGGTAAAACTAGTTACTTGAATATTATCGGGGAAGCTTTTCAATAATTTTAATTCCCCGGTAAGAATATTTAGACTATATAAATCTCCCCCCATAGTAATAGTGCCATAAGTCTCACCCATAATTACATATAGGCACTTTTCGCTTTTCCACCTCAAAAACTTTGGCGACCTCGACTCCTCCCAGCTAAATATTTCTTCCTTAATATTGCTTTCTAAATCATATAGATATATATTGTTTTGCGTTTCAAAATCATATGGGCAAATATAGGCTATTATATTGCCGAATTCCTCAGGTTTTGAAGTCAAGAGGTCAAGCTCTTTTTTCCCATCGTTTGAGTCTCTTATATATATATTACCCGCGGGATTATCTATATTGGAGCCACAACTGGTTTCAAAGATATATTTATTTCTCATATCAACCTTTCCTTTCGATAATTTCTTCATTATTTCCCCTTTAAAATAACTATTATTATACCTATTTAATTTTCTTGACAAGCTTTCCATAGTTTGAATAGATTGGGATTCGAGTTTCATAAGCAGATGGTTCATAGTTGCTGGTGATTCCAACACCACATGATAGTAATACATCAGAAGTTCCATCCTTATCTCATCATTAATTAAACTACGCCTTGCACCCTTTCTCTTTTCAATTTCCATCCTGTCAGTAAAATAGTTTTTCCAATTTCTTTTGATTTTTTTATCCTTTATCTTTCTCTTTCTATAGGCCCTGAGAAAATATTTTATGTAGTATGTCTCTATAAATATTTTTCTCCTAAATGTATAATTATATGAATATTCGTGCATTATTATGCGACGCACTATTTGCTGATAAAGCGTCGAAAAACCCCTAAATAAGGCCCTCACCCTAACAAACATATAATTAAATATCTTTTTAACCACTAGAAAAATATATTTACATAAATACCTTGCTCTTTCAGGAAGGGTCTCCTTGTTGTTAATATTGTTAGAAAGGTTTCTTAGCTTCCTCTGTATTGGTTTGTCCAATATCATATCCCTTATTTTCCTTTTGATGACTACATACAAGCTATAATGTGGCCTATCCCTCTCAAAAAAATCTCTGTCCTCTACATATAGAATAAACCCCAGAGCCTCTATCATATCTATATTATCCCCATTGATATTAAAGAGATCTCTGTCGTCATCTTCCCCCAAACCTTCCAATAGCCTTTCTCTAAAACTATCAAACCCATCATAACCAAACCTGTCTTTTATATCCATGAGCATATGGAGTAAAAAAAATACAATTATCATAACCAGCATAATTAGCTCCTTAAGATAATTTAATTCAAGGCCCTTTGATTTATATGGATGCTGTCCGTAGCTGGTGATAATAAATAAGATGACTAGAAGATAAATACACATATATGTCTTTGCCTTGTAGAACCACCCCTTATAAGAATACATGAAAAAATCAACAATACCTAGCTCCTTTTCCAATAAATCAAAGTTGTAGCCTATATTTATTCCAGATACAGCATTTAAAAACAATATAACTACAACTGACAGTATCATCGTCTGCAAAAGGATCTGCCCATTATTGAAAATAAATATCAGCATAATAATCGAATATAACATAATAATGTATTTCTTTCGATAAATTCTTTCATCCCTCATCGTATCTGCATCTATTCCTAGAAATATGGTCGCTATAAATACAACCATTGCAAGGAATGCCTCAGATAGAAAATGATTGCCACTTAAGGTTTTAAAATCCAAGGTTTTTATTATTTGAGTTGATAAATAATCTAAACTGATTAAAATCCTATCAAAAATCCTAGCTGTATAGTCAAAAATACGATGAATAGTAGCATATGACGGTATCATTTCCTATCCACTCCTTTAGGGCAAATCATGTGATTTTGAAAATGTAAGCCTGTGCTTACATATCCTGCCTTATCTATGCCTTATATGGTATCTTTCATATAGAAAAATGTCAATATAATACCAATGGCAGATCCAGTGCCATCAATGATTACATCTCCCACCTGGCCGCCCCTTCCAGGGATAAATAACTGGTGAATTTCATCCGATATGGCATATAGAATACAAAGGAGTAGTGCTGAGTATATAAGCCTATATCCCCTTACTCCGCTACTTCTCAGGGCATTTGTCACTAGCAGCCCTAGAACTAGGTATAGAAAAAAGTGGGCGTTTTTTCTCAAGATATGATTAAAACTCCTAATATTTATACTTCTACTAGGAGTTACACTTTCTACTATTTGCACTATTATTTCTGTCAAACTTGTACTTAAATTATTTGAATCCTCCCTAGCCTGATGAGAGAAAGCAAATATTACAATCATCCACAAGAAAACTATTGTCCATGAAATTATCTTTTTACTGTCTTTATTTATCATTTTCTAATCTTGTCCTTAATTAGTTTAATAGCCCAATTTACCTCGTCCACCTTAAATAAATATATGAGAATAAGGTAAATCAAGGATCCTATACCCACAGTGACTAGCAAAGAGATAAGCTCATATAGGATTCCTGTACCAATGCTTATGGAAATTATATCATATAGAAAATAAACCACAACTCCCATGATAGTAGATGCAGCTAAGGATTTGAGCCCAACTCTGACAGAAGATAGGAAACCAAAGGAGCCTATCTTTTTCCTTAATCCGTGTAATAACAGTAGTGAGGCAACTGTAGCTGATATAGAAGTTGCTAGAGCAAGTCCCCTATGCCCCATGGATCCTATTAGGATGAAGTTAAATATCACATTGATTGCAACTGCGATGATCCCATTGACAACTGGGGTCCTAGTGTCCTGGATGGAATAGTAGGCATTATTCAATAGAGTCCTAAGTGATGATCCTACCATACCTACAAGAGTAAATATTAGAGCCCCTGCAGTCATAATAGTCGCAGTAGAGTCAAACTCTCCCCTTTGAAAGGCTACCTTTACTATAGGGCCAGCCAATATTATCATGCCAACAGTGGCCGGAATGGTGATTAAAAGAATAATGTTGATTCCCTTGACAAGAGCCTTTTTAAAACCATCATAGGTCCCCTTGTTAGCTTCTTGAGATAGCATTGGATACATAACAGTAGCAATAGCAGCTATAAAGACTCCCCTAACTAGCCCGTCTAACCTATTGGCATAATTAAGAGATGAAATAGAACCTTTTACTAAGACAGATGCCATTGATTTGTCAATTATCTTGTTTAAATCTCCTATCCCAACGCTTAATAATATTGGTGGTATAAGGTATAGTATCTTTCTAATATATTTATCTTTAAAATCTAAGATATATTTATAACGATAATTCGTCCTCCTTAACCCACTTACCTGTAAAAACATTTGAGATACTACAGCTAGTACAGAAGCTACCATAAGACCCTTGATACCAAATGTACCTGATAGAAACAAGAGAAATATTATATAAGTTATATTAAATGGAAAAGATATTGCAGCCGTTTCAGTAAAGGAACCCTCTGTCTGAAGATAGCCTCTAAATACTCCCTGAATTCCTGCAAATATAATTGTGGGTAATCCTATCCTCATTAGTAGGATTGCTAACTTATATTGATTGTCCTCAAATCCTGGTGCCAAAAGTTTGATAATGAGAGGTGCCAAAAGCCAGGCCAATATAACAATTATAATAGCTATAAATATTACAATGTTTAAAAGGTTGTTGGTATGTGTTTTCTTTCCTTCTTTTCCCTCTTTATTTTCAATTTCAGCTAGTACCGGTATCATAGTAGTATTTATGGATTTTGTAATCACCAAGGTAAAAAGTGATATTGCAGTCATAGCAAGGAAATATGTATCAGTTTCTGCGTTTGAACCAAATTTGGCCCCTATTAGCATTTCCCTGATAAAGCCCAGAAGTTTCCCTCCAAAGGAAAATATTATAATAATAGCTATTGATTTTGCTGCCTTTTTAGACTTTGACATGTGATTCCTCCGTTAGTTAGGATTCTAATCCCTTGCAAATATATCCCTCGTATATGTCTTTTCTTCTACATCTTTCATGGTTTCATCTATTCTGTTAACTACTATGACATCTGATATTTTCTTAAATTCTTCTATGTCTTTTATTACTCTTGAGTTATAGAAGTTGTCTTCTTTGAGTACTGGTTCATATACTACTACTTCTATTCCTTTGGCTTTTATTCTTTTCATTACTCCTTGGATGGCTGATTGTCTAAAGTTATCTGACCCTGTTTTCATTGTTAGCCTGTATATGCCTACTACTTT
>JBBAEY010000122.1:0-4773 GCA_041655755.1 Tissierellaceae bacterium | reverse complement strand
AATCGCCCCTAAAAAGCAGCTTCAAATCCATTACCCTTTGAATGGTATCCTCTGGACTTGTCTCAAAATCCATTATATCTAGGATGTCACACTCGCATTGGTAGTCGCTGTTTATTGCACAACATTCGTTGTCAACATAGAGAAACTCCCTATCATTTTCGTCTTTCCCTACATTTTTCTTTATGAGCCATAGGTTATATCTTAGATTGTATCTGGCCGCCTCTGTATCGCTATCTGGCCACAGATATCCTTCGAGTTTTTCCCTACTTACATATCTCTTCCTATTTAAGGCAAGAAGGCATATTAAAGCTATGGCCTTGGAGCCAAGCTTTTCCTCTACATTTTTCTCATTATAACTTATTTTAACCTTTCCTAGAAAACCTATAATCAACATATAACTCACCTATTTCTATTTTAGGTTGCTAAACAAGATTTCTCCGGATTTTATGGTGGCATTTACCCTTATATCCTTTATTTTATTCTGGGCTACTGACAAGATATCCCTATCTAAAATCACCAGATCTGCCAGCTTCCCAGCAGTTAGGGTCCCCTTTATATTCTCTTGGAATATGGCGTATGCTCCATTGTATGTATACATCTTAATTGCCTCATAAATATCGACTCTGTGTTTTTCTACTGGATGGTTTACAGCAGAATGAATTCCCAGAAGTGGGCTAGGCTCTGTAACATTGCTATCTGAACCTCCACAAATGGTTACACCTGCCTCTACTATACTCTTGAAAGGATTTGTTCTAATATAATTATCCCCAAGCCTTTGTGCATACATCTTATCTGGTCCACCCCAGTATGTTTCATAGGATGGTCTCATGGAAAATACTATGCCTAGTTTTTTTGCCCTGGTAATTTGGTCCTTGGTTGCCAGCTCAACGTGCTCAAGCCTATGGCGGAGCCCCGTAATGCCTGTTTGGTGATGGGCATTTTCATGGGCCTTTAATGCCAGCTCGATGGCCCTGTCCCCTATGGTGTAAAGGGCCAATTGTAGGCCATTTTCATAGCATTTTAATACAAAGTCATTTATCTCCCCCTGGGTCAAGCGAAGGCTCCCCATGGTACCTGGGTAATCGGCATACTCAAATGAAAGGGCCGCTGTCCTTGCCCTAAATGTCCCATCTATATAGAAACATCCCCCTAGTCTCTTTAGATTCATTCCTTTAATCTTGTCTATATCCATGGTTTGGTAAAACAGGACTATATCTATGGGAAATTCATTGCCGTATTCATGCAAAAAGTCTGCATCCTTATCGCTGTACATGAAGCCACCTTCCATGGCATTTACTGTTGTAATACCGTTCATTAAAATATCTGCCATTACTTTTGTAGTCGCTTCCCGCCTTTCGCAATCTGGTATTCCATTTAGTATGTTCTTTCTTAAAATTGCATTGGCTTGTTTTCTGAATATACCCGTAGGCATTTGCTTTTCATCTAATTCTACCCCCTCTGCAGTAAAGGGAATCTTAAAATACAATAAGGCATAGGTGTTGAGCATACTAACCTGATATTCCATAGAATTTAACACTAAAGGCAGATCGCTACAATATTTATCTAATATTGCCCTGCCGGGAAACTTCTTCTCCTCAAACTGTTCTTCGGAGATATGTATTCCCCTAACATACCCCTTGGAATACAGTTTACAAGCATTTCCTATGATTGCACCAAGCTCTTCATAGGTCCCTGCTCCACTTAAATCCAAACTCACTGAATCCAATGCCGTTTGTATTACGTGAAAGTGGCTGTCTATGAATCCAGGTAAAACCGTATTTCCTTTTGCGTCCAATACAATTGTATTCTTGTCTACAAAAGCTTCATATTCATTTTCATTTCCTAGGGCAATGATCCTCTCTCCCCTTATGGCAATCCAATCGCTTTCATTTTTATCTTCCATTGTCAGGCATCTTCCATTTTTTATTAAGATAGTAGCAGCCATGAAATCACCTCCATATTGAAACAAAAACCTACCTTTAAATACATTATTACTATTTTGCGTTTAAAAAGTGTTTATTGTAGTTTTATTGAAGTTTTTAGATTTTTAGAATATACTCAATTAAAACTCTATTTCAAATTTATAACAACAGCCTATAAGTATAATTATAATAGAAGCCAAAAAATAATAAAAGGAGGAAATTTTTATGTTGAAAGATTCAAAAAAGCCATCCTTTGGTATTTCGGTATTAACTGTAGCTTTCTTGTTTTTTGTCATTGTAGCCCAATTAATTGCAGTAGGTGCACCAGATATACATATGACCCTGGTATTTGCAATCACCTTTGCAGTTGTGGTCCTGATGCTAACGGGCACTAAGTGGGACTTGATTCAAAAAGGGGTCTTACATGGGGCTGAAATTGCCACAATCCCCATGCTTATACTCATGTTTATTGGAATGCTCATACCTGCACTTATCGCCTCGGGTACCATTCCGGCCCTAATCTACTATGGATTGCAGTTAATAAATCCTTCCATGTTTCTCGTAACAGCCGCACTTATTTCAACTGTTGCATCTATCAGTACTGGTAGTAGTTATACTACAGGGGGAACATTTGGAGTGGCCTTCATGGGTATTAGTATGGGGCTTGGAATACCTCCAGCCATGACGGCAGGTGCTGTGCTTACCGGTGCAATCATTGGAGATAAAATATCTCCATTATCGGATTCCACTAATTTGGCCGCAGGGGTCACAGAGACAAATCTCTTTGCCCATATTAAGAGTATGCTCTATACTACAATTCCTGCATATATAATATCCCTTATACTCTATACCATCATAGGCATGCGCTTTGATGTCTCATCTATTGACACGACAACCGTTGACCTAATTCTTTCAGGGATTGCAGACAACTTTAATGTTAGCCCAATGTTTGCCTTGATTAGCTTGATACCTCTCATAGCCATTGTCTTCATGGCGGTAAAACAGGTAAGTGCCCTAGCGGCAATGGTTATAGCATCTATTATAGCCATGTTTTTAGCCATCTTGACCCAGGGTCATGGACTTATAGAAATGATGTCCTACATGAACTACGGATTTGTAGTAGATACTGGGGTCTCTGAGGTAAATGCCCTGCTCAATAGGGGCGGTATTCAGTCTATGATGTGGACTGTTTCCCTGGGATACTTAGGCCTGGCCTATGGAGGAATACTTGAGAAAACCGGTGTCATGGAATCTATACTTGATAAGATGAGTGCCTTGACAAACAATGCAAGGAACTTAGTTATTACCCATATATTTTCAGCTATACTGGTCAATCTGATTTCAGCCAGCCAATATGTTGCCATTATTATACCCGGTAGAATGTACCTGCCAGCATATAGAAAGCTTGGCATCAGAACAGATGTCGCCTCTAGGACATGTGAGGACTCCGGTACTGTAACTTCTCCCCTGGTCCCCTGGGGCCTATGTGGCGTTTTCTTTACTGGGACCTTGGGGGTCAGTACCCTAGAATATTTCCCCTATGCCTTTCTAGCCTATCTAACTCCAATCGTTGCAATCATATACGCCATTACCAATAAATTTATATGGATGGAAGAAGATAGCAAAAATGCAACTAAGACTGTTATATAATAGTATCTAAATATAAAAGAGAGGATAAGAAGATGTTCACAATTAATAAGGAATATATAAAAGAATTACTAATGGATTTAGTATCGATTGAAAGCCCCTATTTCGAAGAGGAAGAGGTCATGGATTACGTATATAATTGGTTGACAGAGAAGAACATAAATGTTTTTATTCACCACTACCATGAATCTAAAATAACTGGATTTAAGGGGAAAAATCTAATAGTTGATTTGAAGGGAAGTAAACCCGGTCCAACAATACATTTAAATGGACATCTAGATACGGTTAGATTAACCAGTGGCTGGACTAAAAATCCAAAGGGAGAGATTGATGGGGATAGGCTCTATGGAGTTGGTGCCCTAGATATGAAATCTGGTTGTGCAGCCACCATGGTGGCCATAAGGGCCTTTGTAGAAAACCACAGGGACTTCAAAGGCAGAATTATTTCAAGCTATGTTTCTGTAGAGGAAGGACCCTATGGAATGGGGACCAACGCCCTCATAGAGGACGGTTACCTAAAGGACATCGATATATCCATAGTCACAGAGCCTAGTGCAGGATTTTCTGGCAATGGCTTTCCAGATATTAGCCTTGGTGCCAGGGGTGGTTACGGTATAGAGATAGACTTATTTGGCAAGTCCTCCCATGCGGCGACTCCTGAAATAGGGATAAGTGCAGCAAAGGATGCCGCAAAGGTCATATGTGAATTGGATAATGTAGACTATATAAGGGATCCCTATCTAGGAGAGGGCGATGTATGCGTCGTAGGTATTGAATGCGATGGCGGGGCCTGTAGTGTCCCCGATTATGCTAAGATACGGCTATTTTGGCATATCGTAGTCGGTGAAAACCAAAAAACCATTACAAGGGAGATAGAGAAGGCCATTGAAAGGGCCCATATCGAGTCCGATTACAATATTAGATTTAGGGAGGCCCCCTCCGAGGATTCTAGAGGCTTTATGCCCTACACAATAACAGGAGAAGAGCCCCTAGCTAAGGAATTTATTGAATTAGTTGAGGAAACTTGCGAGGAAAAACCCAGTCTTTCATATTTTCGCAGCATTGGCGACTTCAACTATCTGGGTTCTAGATTAAATGCACCGGCCATAATCTTTGGTGCCTATGGCGAAAACTTCCACAGTGGTGACGAATACGTGGATTTGGAAACGGTAGTAAAAACATCCCAAATCATATATAAGTATTT
>JBBAEY010000121.1:0-4777 GCA_041655755.1 Tissierellaceae bacterium | reverse complement strand
GAAAAAGCATATTGCAGCTATTAGTAGTCAATTTGCTATTTACTGTTACTGTTCCCAGTATCAGTACCACTGCTCATTTAGGTGGGCTTATAATAGGATATATACTGTCCTATGGATTTATAAAATAGTTATAAAAATCCCTATGGTGTCAAACCCTAGGGATTTCTTTCTAATTAAATAAATGACATGCTACAAAATGATTGTATTTTATTTCTCTTAAAGGGGGTTCCTTGACCTTGCAAATATCCATTGCATAGTTACACCTGTTGAAGAACCTACAATTAGCCTTAGGACTTATTGGCGAAGTTATCTCTCCCCTTAAAATAATCTTTTCCTCTCTATTGTCTATGGTAGGCTTCGGTATGGCTGAAAGCAAAGCCTGAGTATATGGGTGCATTGGATTCCTGAATAATTCCTCTGATGCGGCCTTTTCGACTATCTTACCTAAATACATAACAGCTATTTCATCTGATATATGATTGACTACTGATAAGTCGTGGGTTATGAAAAGATAGGTAAGACCCAATTCTTTTTGTATCCTCTTCATGAGATTTAGTATTTGAGCCTGTATAGATACGTCTAGGGCTGATACTGGTTCGTCACACACTATAAACTTTGTATTTAAAGAAAGAGCCCTAGCTATGCCAATTCTCTGCCTTCTACCTCCATCTAACTCATGGGGATATGTATTCACAAGTCTTTCGGCAAGTCCCACCAGCTCCATCAGTTCAAGTACCCTTTCAAATCTCTTGCTTTTATCTCTTATGAGTTTATTTTTCTTAATTGGCTCCTCTATGATTTGGCTTACTGTCATCCTTGGGTTCAAAGAAGCATATGGATCCTGGAAAATAATCTGTAATTCCTTCCTTAACTCCCTCATTTGCCCACCATTTAATTCCATAATATCCTGCCCTTTATATATTACCTGACCATCAGTTGCCTCTATTAACCTCAGTAGTACCCTGCCTATGGTAGACTTACCACATCCAGATTCTCCAACCAGTCCTAAGGTTGTGCCCTCTTGTAATTTAAAGCTAACGTCATCCACTGCATGCAACAAGCCCTTAGGCGTCTGAAAATATTTCTTTAAGTTTTTTGCTTCTAAAATTATATCTCCCATAAAGGCACCTCCTAGTCTTCTGCTTGTGTATATTTCAATGCAAAACTTTTATTCTCTGCATAAAGGTGGCATTCTGCAAAATGATTGTCGTTAAAATATATTTTCGCAGGTCTCTTATCCTTACATATATCCATTGCATAGTCACATCTATCGCAAAAGCTACATCCCTTTGGCAAATTATAGGGGTCTGACATCAATCCCTTTATTGGTATCAGCTCTTCTTTTCTATCTTCAATGTTTGGTATAGAATTAAAGAGGCCCTCTGTATATGGATGCTTTGCATTCTTAAATATATCTACCAATTTCCCCTGTTCTACAATCCTACCGGCATATATAACCGCAACCTCATCACATATTTCGGCTACAATTCCTAAGTCATGGGTAATCATAAGCATGCCCATATCCATTTTTTCCTTTAATTCTTTCATCAATTCCAATACCTGAGCTTGAATAGTCACGTCTAGGGCAGTTGTCGGTTCATCCGCTATAAGTAATTGTGGCTCGCAGGCTAGAGCAATGGCTATAATTACCCGCTGCTTCATGCCCCCTGAAAATTGATGAGGGTATTCCATAAACCTTTCTCTGGGTATACCTACTAATTCAAGCATTTCTTTGGCCTTATTTGTAGCTTCCTTGTGCCCCAATCTTTGATGTATTTTTATTACCTCTAAAATTTGCTCTCCTACTGTTATAATGGGATTTAAAGCAGTCATAGGATCCTGGAAGATCATAGAAACCACAGATCCCCTAATCTTTTCTAACTCCCTTTCTGTCTTTTCAAATATTTTAATTCCCGCTACCTCTATGGAACCATTTACTATTCTACCTGCTGGCCTTTGAATTAAATTCAAAATTGAGAGCCCTAAAGTGGTTTTACCTGCCCCCGTCTCTCCCACCAGACCTATGGTCTGTCCTTTTTTCATGGACAAATCGACGCCATTTAATGCCTGGGCCACTCCATCTTCAGTTCTATAATGAACATGCAAGTTTTCTATTTTTAGTATATTGTCGTCCAAAGCATACCCTCCCTACTGTTTCATCCTTGGATCTAGCGCATCTCTTAATCCGTCACCTAGTAAATTAAGCGATAATATGGTAACCATTATGGCAAGTCCAGGGAACAAGACTACGTGGACCTTGTCCCTTATGAAAGCCCTACCACTTGAGAGCATACTCCCCCACTCTGGCCTAGGTGGTTGTACACCCAATCCAATGAAACTAAGTCCAGCAGTGGCCATTATAGCACCTGCAACCTTCAGTGTGGAATGTACCACTATGGGTGCCATGCAATTTGGCAGGACATGCCTTAGAATAATTTCATAATCCTTTAGACCTATGGCCTTTGCAGCCTCGATAAATTCTTGATCTTTGATACCCAGCACATTGGCCCTGACTACTCTAGCAAATCCGGGAATATTGGATATACCTACTGCAATCATTAAGTTTACCAATCCAGGTCCCAAGGCAGTAACAATGGTAATAGCCAGTAAAATAGTCGGTATTGCTAAGAGGACATCTAAGACCCTCATAATGGCATTGTCTAGTTTCCCCCCATAATATCCAGCTATAGAGCCTAAGATTCCGCCAAATGTAAGGGCAATACTGACCGATATGGTACCCACAAATAAAGATGTCCTAGTTCCAAAGACTATCCGCGTAAATATATCTCTGCCATACTCATCAGTGCCAAAATAATGTTCCTTGCTTACTCCTTGCAACCTCTCTTTGGCATTTATCTTAATGGCCCTTCCCTCATAGTCTCCGATAAAGTCGGCAAAGACGGCAGTCAATATAAGTATAATTAGAATAAATAATCCAATCATGGCCATTTTATTCCGTATAAGCCTTATCCAAATATCTGTCATTTGACTTCTTTTTTTGTATTTCTTTTTCAAATCGGTTTTTTGCCTTGTAGCTACTTCAGTCATATAAACACCTTCTTTACCTATAGTTTGCCTTTATTCTAGGATCGATGTATGCGTATAATATGTCTACAATTAAATTTACAATACTAAATCCCACTGCAAATACGATTATTGTCCCTAAGACCATGGGGACATCCTTTCTGTTTATTGATTCCACCATAAGTCTGCCTATTCCCGGCCAGGAGAATACAGTTTCAGTCAATATCGCCCCTCCCAACAATTCTCCAAATTCTAAACCTATGATTGTAATTGTTGGAATTAATGCATTCCTTAAGGCATGGGTCATGATGACATCCTTTTTATTCACTCCCTTGGCTTTGGCTGTCCTTATATAGTCCTGTGGCAGCACCTCCAGCATGGAGGATCTGGCAACCCTAGTTATGCTGGCAGTAGACGCTACGCCTAAGGTAATGGCAGGGAGTATGATACTTGTCCATCCTTCAGCACCACCTGAAGGGAAGAAACGCCATTTTAAAGCAAATCTAATTATCAACATCAGTCCAAACCAAAATGACGGCATGGATATACCAATTAGGGCCAGTACCATACCTACGTAATCCAGAATGGAATACTGTTTAGTGGCAGATATGACCCCTATGGGTATTGATATTCCCACGGAAATAATAATACTAAGTATAGTGAGCTTAAGAGTATTGGGAAACCTAGATGCTATTTCTGCCGAAACGCTTTTCCCAGTGGCATAGGATTTTCCCATGTCTCCAGTTACCAACTTAGATATGTATCTACCGTATTGAACAATAATCGGATCATTTAGGCCCATTTCTTCAGTCAATTGTTCAATGGACTCTTTCGTCGCACCATCTCCAATTATCATGGCAGCTATATTGCCAGGTGAAAGGCTAACTATAAAGAAAACAACAAAGGTCACAGCTATTACGACAGGGATAAGAAACATCAATCTCCTAAGTATATATTTTATCATTATCCAGTTCTCCCTTCATCGCAGGAAATTTCAATATGATAGGATTAAAAAATCCTATCATATTGATATATTTTATATACCCCAATCCCTAATAATGCAACTTGTGTAAGTCGATTAAACCTTGGGAATTCAGTTTTACTTCTTTTAGTCCATTTCTCGCTCCTACAATTTTGTTTTCTATATATAGGGGTACCCAAGGAGCATCGTCGTTTAATGTCCTGTAAATTTCCTCATATATTTCTTTTCTCTTTACATTGTCCAGCTCTGCTCTGCCTTCTGCTATTAGTTTATCTACTCTTTCGCTTGAATACTGGGCCCTATTTTGTGCTCCAATACTTCCTGTCGTAAATTGAGGTGTCAATGTAGCATCTACATCTGGATTAGAGTCCCAGCCAAGGGTAAACATAGGTTGTTCCCCTGAGTTTGTAGCATCAATAAATGCTCCCCATTCATACATCTTTATTTCAGAGGATATTCCTATATCGAGTAAATTGGCTTGGGCTATTTCAGCTACCCTTTTCCTTACATCTCCCGATGCCCAAATTTCTATGCTTATTCCTTCCTTGCCTGATGCCTTTAACAGTTCCATAGCCTTATCAGGATCGTAAGTATAATCGCTAGCTACATGACCTAGCAAAGCATCGGACGTCATCGATGTTGCAATGACCCCTTCTCCGTCTAAAGCTATAGCCAATATGGCTTCTTTATCTATGGCATAGTTCATTGCCTGCCTAAATGTCTTATCATTAAAGGGTGCCTTTTGAGTATTCATACCCAAATATGAGAAAT
>JBBAEY010000120.1:0-4787 GCA_041655755.1 Tissierellaceae bacterium | reverse complement strand
TCCAGTTAAGAGGCCTCTGCCCCTAATATTCAAGAAGGACAGGACTATCCTTACCACTATCAATAGCTCAATCAAATTAATTAAAATCCCTATGGCTCTATATAATTGTATCATCAACTTACCCTTCCTTGTTTTATAGTGAAAATATACCTTTGCTTGTTAATTCATCTTTTAAACCGTCGATTTCAACATTATTAGGTGCAAAAATAAATATATCTTTAGTTACTTTTTGGATATTGCCCTCCATGGCGTATATTCCACCGCTTATAAAGTCAAATATCTGTTTCTTAATGACATTATCTAGTTGCTCAAGATTGACGATAACGGCCTTTCTAGATTTTAAGTCGTCAATAATTGCTGGGGCCTCATCATAATTCAAGGGTTCATGCACTACAATTTTCATATTGCTATTGGTATGAATATTTACAACCTTGTTTCTAAACTTCTTCATTTTTGCTGGCACATCTGTATCATAGTCCTCGTTGTATTCCTCATATTCTTCGTACCTGTCTTCATCTTCAAGATCCTGTACACCAATAAAATATTTCACCTTATCCATAAAGCTACTCATTGTATCCCTCCTAATAATTTCTCTCTCCAAAAATAAATGACCCAACCCTTATCATGTTTGAACCCTCTTCAATTGCAAGTTTATAATCATTTGTCATCCCCATGGACAAATAATCCATCTTTAGGCCCTCATAATTTCTCTTAATTATATCTTCTTTCAACTTAAACAAAGACCTGAATACATTCCTAACTAGTGCCTTATCATCTGTTAGAGGGGCCATTGTCATCATACCCCTTATTCTGATATTTTTAAAATCTAAGATGTCCTCGACAAATTGCAATACTTGGTCGGTTTTAAGACCGTATTTGCTTTTTTCTTCAGCGACATTTACCTGTAGAAGAACATCTGTTACAATATCTAACAAAGCCGATCTCTTGTTTAGCTCCTGAGCCAGGGACATTCTATCCAATGAGTGAATAAGTGCAGTCTTGCCTATTAGATTTCTAACCTTATTCGTTTGCAGATGCCCTATCATATGAAAATTTGCTTCATTGCCAAGGGTATGGTATTTATCGCTTAATTCTTGAACCCTATTTTCACCAATATCTGTAACTCCATGACTTAAGGCATCTTTTATCTTATCCATTCCCATTGTCTTTGTAACTGCAACTAACTTGACTGTCTCACCTCTTCTATCAGCTCTAACAAGAGCTTTTTCGATTTCTTCATTTAACAAAATCAATCTATCTCCAATGTTAATTTTAATTCCCTCCCTAGTCAATTTAATATCTGTCCATCCTTTAATCCTGTGGTATTTACGAATACCTCATCGAATAATTTTACGGTTCCAAGACCTTCCTCTTCATTTACATTAATCTTCCCGTCCTGGTCTCCCCTATCTATATAGGTGTATTTATTGTCCTGCCCAATTATATTAATGGGCCTAAATTTAACTATTCCATTTTTATCCTTTATATATACACCCTTATATGCCTGATTATCGACAATTGACTCATTAGGTAACTTATACCCCTCTTTTCTAGTCCTTATAATTTCAACCTTTGGAAATCTAATGCTGTAGTAATCATGTAACATAGTGGTCAATTTAATTACAATTACAGCCTTGTTATCAGTTTTATTAATTGCAACTACTCTTCCCTTTAATTCATGCTTGTCCTCTTCTATAGAGAGAGAAATAGCCTTATCAACTTGAAAATCGCTTATTTCATCAAGGTTTTCTATTTTGACTGCTAGGTACCATTCAAAATTATCTATGATTTTACATACTGGTTCATTTAGGTATAGAAGATTGTCATCTCTTTTTATGATTTCTGAAGTATTTAACTTATCATATGAGTAATTTTCAAAATCCTTTGGTAAATATATCTCTTCAAAACCATCTATTTCATATGAGATTATCCCCCCCTGGGGCGAAAAATATCTAAGGTTTTTACCCTTTATTAGATTGCTAATCTCATCTCTTTTTCTTTCTAGATTTTCGATACTTTGCCCAGTTAGAGTGTTTGAAAGGGAAAGCTCCTTTCCCTTATTGTCATATAATATTAGCTTTTCCTTTAACAAATAAATCTCATCAAATCTACCTAAACTAATATAGTTTTGTATTTCCTCAATAATAGCTATTTGTAGTTCATCAGTCTTTAGCTTCTCATCAATTATCAAGCCTGCCTCCTGGTGGGATTTTTTTATAGCAGCTATGGAATTCTCAATCAATTCGAGCTCATGTCTTAAGGCAGTCATATCGTCAATAGAGTCTACAGTCGCTATTTCAATACCCGAAGGCAACCTTTCACCCTCAGTCGCAATCTTTACCAGGGAACCTGTGTTTTTTGATTTAATTAGGAGTTCATCTTTAATTAAAAACCCCTGGGCTGAAATTGTCTCTATTAATGTTCCCTTCTCAGGAAGTACAGTCTTGGCATTATTAGCTAGAATCGACGGGATTGATTTGAAAGCAATAAATATAAAAATAGAAGATACCACTAGGGCCCTAAGGATTTGATTTTTTTTCCTATCTCTTTTCCTTTTTTCATATGTCATTTAATTCACCCTTATGGATCTATTAGAAAAACTTTCCATACTTGCTAATTATCTTAAATTTTAAAATATTATCAATCTTAAACAATTTAATTTCGTCCTGATGAGTGACCATCAGTATTGATTTGTCCAGTTTTTTTGCTCCAAGTAAAATACCATTATATTTCTTTTTCTGCCTCGTTATTACTTTTATTTCATCCCCTGCCTTGACCCTTAGCCCATCTAAGAAAAATTCTTTCATATCAGTTTCGTGCAAATGCTCTTCTTTAACAGCTTTTTTATCTATGACAATAATATTGTTTTTTAAATACAACTTTTCTTTTAATATTACAAAGACATATCCAAATATGCTGGCTATCAATAACAATATGAAAAATGTAATTGTAAAATCAAACAAGGTAACACCTCCAGTAGATATGGATACCTATAGTATAGCACAATTGGATATTGATTTAAATATCTTTAATTAATTAAATCCTAGTGATAAAGTACTTATTTTAAAAAAGAGAAAAATAAAAGACTCGACAACTAGGACCAATTCTGGTAGAATAGTTACTGGAATAAATATTTATTTCGGGATGTAGCGCAGTTTGGTAGCGTACAAGTCTGGGGGACTTGGGGTCGCAGGTTCAAATCCTGTCATCCCGATTATTTTTCAAAAAGCAAATGGCTGATAAGGTTGAAAATCAGCCATTTTCTTTTTTCTCATTTTTGCTACAGTTCAATATAATTGGCTCCATTTCTACCAAATGGCTTGCGAAATGGCACACAATAAAAAAAGGTAGATTTTTCTACCTTTTCTCATTATATTATTATACAGATTAATCCGCCACTTCCGTCATTGATTATCCTTTCCAGTGCTCTTCTAAGCTTTTGTCTAGCGTCTTCTGGCATAGTGCCTAACTTCCCCTGCAATTGTTCATTTACCAAATCATATAGGGATTTACCAAATAAGTTCGATTGCCATATCTTAGATGGTTCACCTTCGAATTCGGATAGTAGATATTGAATTAACTCTTCAGATTGCTTTTCTGTGCCTATAAGGGGCGATACCTCAGTTGCTATATCAGCCCGCAAGACGTGTAGGGATGGTGCCTTGGCCTTGAGTTTTACTCCAAATCTACTTCCCTGCCTATAGATTTCTGGCTCTGCTAGCTCTAGCTCCTCTAAACTTGGACTTACTAGACCATAGCCAATCTCCTTGGCCTCAACCAACGCCTTCTCAATTTTGTCGTATTTTCTTTTTGTATCTGCTAGCTTTGAAACAAGGCCTAGAAGCTGGTAATCTCCTTCTATTGAATAACCGGTCATATCCTTAAGTACACTATAAAACAAGCCGTCGTCAATTATTATTTCCGACTCTACAATCCCTTCTCCAAGTTTAATTTCTACTAGATTTACATTTTTTACTATATCAAGTTCTTTCAAGGGATTTAAGAAAGATGAAACCTCATTAAGTTTTCTTAAGTCTTCAATAGTTTCTTTCAGGGCATTTAAAATATTTATCTTTATCCAGTGTTTCTTTGGAAGTCCCTCTATCCATTTAGGTAGGTTTATGGTAACTTCTTTTACTGGAAACTCAAATAATAACTTTTCAAAAACCTTTTCTATATCTTCTACACCCATATTGAGACAATCCATAGCAACCACTGAAACTCCATATTTGCTTTGTAAGTTTTCCCTGAGGGCAATGGTACTGTCAAGGTTTGGGTGCTTTGAGTTTAAAATAATGACAAAGGGTTTCCCCAATTCTCTTAACTCCCAAATTACTCTTTCCTCTGCCTTAATGTAATTCGATCTATCAATGTCTGTTATTGATCCATCTGTGGTCACGACAAGCCCTATGGATGAGTGGTCTGTTATTACCTTCCTAGTTCCTATTTCTGCTGCCTCCTCAAAGGGTATCTCCTTATCATACCAGGGCGTAGTTACCATTCTAGGTATGGAATTCTCTTCATGACCCAAGGCCCCCTGTACCAAGTATCCTACACAATCGACCATTCTTACCTTAAACATTACATTTTGATTTATAGTCAGCTCAACAGCTTCATTGGGTACAAACTTGGGCTCTGTAGTCATTATAGTTTTTCCAGCACCACTCAATGGCAATTCGTCTTTCGCTCTTTCTTTTTTGTGTCTGTTTTCAATGTTTGGTATCACTAGTAATTCCATAAACCTCTTTATAAATGTTGATTTTCCAGTCCTCACTGGACCCACAACT
>JBBAEY010000119.1:0-4876 GCA_041655755.1 Tissierellaceae bacterium | reverse complement strand
TTGGATGGGCTACGCTAGATAGGACATGTTTTCTCCGAACATGATATAATAAAATTAGGAGGAGAAAAATATGTCAAAAAAGTATTATGAAGAAAATTTCAAGAAACAATTAGTTAACATTTACAACCAAGGTAACCATACCTATAGAGAGCTTCAGGAGCAATATGGAGTCTCTGCATCTACTATCAGGCAGTGGGTTGTTAGATATAATAAAACTGAATCCTTCAATGCCAAAGATAATATGACAGAACAAGAGAGGGAATTAATAGAATTAAGAAAAAGAAATAAGCAACTTGAAATGGAAAATGATATTTTAAAGCAGGCAGCACTACTACTAGGCAAAAAGTAGACCTGATTATTTCTAATAGAGAGAAATACAGTATTAGTGCTATGTGTAAGTTTCTAAAGGTCACAAGAAGCTTGGTATACCACCATTTAAATAATAGAGAATCTAGTTCTACTAATGAAGATTCAGAGATAGAAAAACATATAACAGAAATCTTCCGTAGAAGTAAAAATAATTATGGTACCAGGAAAATCAAAGTGGAACTTGATAAGCTAGGCTATCAAGTTTCCAGGAGAAGGATAGCTAGGATTATGAAAGCTAATGCCCTAGTATCTAACTATACAGTGGCTCAATATAAGGTTCATAGTAAGGGATGCAATGAGTCTAAAACTTCTAATATAGTCGATAGACAGTTCGATGACAGAAAGCAGCTAGAAGCTGTTGTAAGTGATTTAACCTACGTTAGAACTGGTAATAGATGGTCTTATATCTGCAATATAATAGACCTTCATAACCGTGAATTACTAGCTTCTGTAGCAGGTGATAAAAAAGATGCCAAACTAGTAGAAAAAGCTCTTCTTAGTATAAGGTATCCTCTTCACTTAATTGATATTTTCCATACTGACAGAGGTAACGAATATGATAACAAGCTGATAGAAGATATCTTATCGGCATTTAATATAAATAGATCCTTAAGTAAAAAAGGAAATCCTTATGATAACGCAGTAAGTGAGGCAATTAATAAAATAATGAAGACCGAATTTATATATCAAAACAAATTTGAAACTTTAGAGGAATTACAACTAAAATTAGCAGAGTATACCTACTGGTATAATAACATAAGGTTACATGGGGCTCTAGGATACTTAACACCAGTAGAATACAGAGAATTAAGCACTTTGAAAGAGAGTGCTTAATTCTAAGCTAGCATCTGGAAACCTGTTCGGATAAAAAATGTCCAAAAAAGGGTTGCCATTCCAACTCTGAACTTTGAGAGTAAACAACTTTTTTTGTTGTTTAATTTTAATTATTAGATAAACTTAAAATATTTAAAGGCATATTTTATTGCTTCTACAAGCATTTTTTAAACACTTTAATCATGTATCAACATGTCTACACACTCCATATCTAAAACTACTTATACTTCGATTTTATTTCTCAATTCCTTATTTCTAAAATCATCACCATCTTTAGTAAAAGTAACATAGTTCGTAAGGTGTTGAAAATTAAGGATTTCTATGTATCTATCCTTTGCACTCCTATTATGCACTCCACGTGCCTTGAAGCGATGATTCTGATGCTCAAAGTAGATAGTCCCCCCTTAGTGGAAGGGTATATCTTCAACCCTATACCAAATATAATTTCCTCAAATCTCCATAAAAAGTGTGCTTTATAAACAGAATTACTCATCGTAACTTTCTAAAAACAGATCAAAATCACTCTTGAATAATTGGTCTTGCACAATCCGGTATTTTTGAAATTGTGTTTCAGCATGGAGTTTTGCCTGTTCTGCTGATATTTTCCCTGCATCTATCAACAAATCTCTTCCGTTGAACTCTATAAAACTATCTAAGCGATTTGCCCAATCTTCCATTGTCATCGGAATGCTATTTTCTGCTTGTATTTCTGCATAATCAAGATACATTGAGACTAAGCGATTCAAAAAGTCAATTTCTTTTTCTGTCAGATAGTTTTTTGCAATGGAAACATCAAACTTTTGAATTTTTCCTTCTGGTGCAAATTTCCAAGTGGTCAATCCCATATTCTTTCGATCTGCATCTGATCTCTCCATAATTATTTCTGCTGCGGTGTGTCGATGAACGGCATAATGTAGTTTGTTCTGCACTTTTTTAAAAAAATCCTTTGTCGTCTTGGCTGATTTGTCATAATCAATGGCTGTGGAATAAATATCTGTAACTTTCTGATAGAACATACGCTCAGATTCGCGAATTTCACGGATTCTGACAAGCTGTTCTTCAAAATATTGGTTCGTCAATTTATGGCCAAGTTTAAATCGCTCATCATCCATAACAAAACCTTTTATTGTGTAATCTTTTGCAATTGTGATGATCCATTTACGGAATTGTACCGCTCTTTGATTATCGATTTTGAATCCAACAGCAATGACTGCCTGCAATGCATAAAATTTCACTTTATATATTTTTTCATCACTAGCAGTATGTGCAAAAATTGCACATACTGAATCTTCCTCTAATTCATCATCTAAAAACACCTTTTTTAAATGTTTTGTAACTACAGAACGATCAACCCCATATAGTTCTGCCATCATTTTTTGTGTCAACCATATATTTTCATCTTGGTAACGAACTTCAATGGTGCTTTCGCCACTTCCAGCAACAAATGTCAAATATTCTGCCGCTGCTGAAACCGGTAGATTACTTTCCTTATAGTCCGTCAAGCTTTTAATTGCCTTCTTTCTTTGTTCTTCTAGTTTTTTTATTTTAATTTCTCTATCATCAGATTTCATAATAAATGGTCTCCAATCTTTAACATTTCTAAAAACTTCATATAATTTAAACTATCCCTTTGTGAGGAACCTTACTTTTTCTTTCAGCTCGTCACTGAATTCTTCGAGATCTTCAAAACTAATTGCACCGTCATTTATAAGTGAAATAATACTATAAATAAGGTTTAAACGACTCATTTCTAACTGAACTCCCGTTTTCTTCCGGTCTTCCTTTATTCTTTTATCCAGTCTCCAAAACTTTTCTGATGGATTGGCATCTTCACTTAATAAATCTATATACTCCTTATTTAATCTATCCATATAGGCTTCCTGCCAATTAGTAATTTTATTTCTAAAAATAATCCAGTCATTCTTTATAAAGGCCTTCTCTTTCAAAATTTTAAACCTCCCACTAATTTCAATCTTTCCGAATATACGTTCTTATCATATTTTACTATAACTTATCAAGTTTTGCAAGAAAAGAAGAGGATATAAAAGTCTATTTTTACCCTCATATCCTAAACATTAATATACTTATGTAATAATTTAGTCATTCTTCTGCAACAGGACTACAATCTACAACGTGCCTTGAGATGACAATAATGATGTCGTTGTGTGATATTATCCCCCTAGTGGAAGGGTAACTTTTGAATTACCATAAACAATAGATTAAATGGTCTGTATTAAATTTAATAATGGATAGATTAAATCGCTTACCTTGATTTTATACTCATTAATAAAATTATTTAAAATTGTTCGCTATGAAAAATAAGTTCCTTTCCATTCTCTTTAGCATATGAAATTTCATTAGCAACTGATGTGCCAATATAACCATTGATATCAACAATATAAATGGCATCACTAATATCTATTTTCCTATAATGTGCTGCAACAAGGTGCTTTTGTGCCTCGTCAGTTATAGGCTCATTTTTCTCGTTATAAATGCATTGGAGTACATTAAATTCTTTTTCAACTTCTAGTCTCAAAGCAATCTGTTTCATTTCCTCTGCAAATCTCATGCTGCCACAAATTGTTATAGTTTTCATTTTTCACCTCACATTATATTACTTCATTAATATTCCATCACCATTGTCTTGCTCTAACTTAGGAAGTGGTATATGAAGGAGTCTTAAAAAGTCTTTTTGCGATTCTAATTCTCTTTCAGCAATAAAATTAACAAAGGGTCTATCATCTTCATGGGCTTTTTCTAGTAATGCAATATATTCGCTTCTTAAGATTGGGGGGATTAATGCTGGCAAATATCCATCTTGTATCAATGCTGTATTCATAAGTAACCTTGCTACCCTTCCATTTCCGTCTTTATAGGGATGGATAAATACAAACTTTTTATGAAGTAATGCTGCAAATTCTACTGGGTGATAGTTGTTCCTTTCTCTCCTTATCCATTTGCATAATTCCTCTATTTCACCTTGAATATTTTCTACCTTAGTTACTGGGTAATTAGATCCTGAGATAAAAACAGGAATATCACGATATTTTCCAGCAAATTCTTCTTCAATATTTTGATAAAATAGTTTATGCAAGTATAGAATATCCCTTTCACAAATTACTTTATTTTCAAGCAAAGTAAACATATAGTCATATGCTTTTGCATGATCCACAGCTTCAAACATATCTCTTAAAGGCCTCCCCCCAACAGTCAGTCCATCTTCTATTAAGACCTTAGTTTCGCTCATAGTTAATGAGTTACCCTCTAATGCATTGGATGTCCATGTTAATCCAACCCGATAAAAATCTTTTATCTGCTTCAACATTTCACCCTCAAATGGTCTTAATTCATTAATGGTACCTTGATATAAATCTAGTTTTTTTTGGTGTTCCATGGGTTCACTCCCTTTTTAATCCTCTAATTATCCACATTGTATCATATAGACTTTATCAAATAAACTTATATTTTCTCAATTTATATATATCTAAATATAACCAAACCCACTACATCTTTATGCTTTCATTTTTAACGGGCATATTTCCTGATAATCGAGTAGGAGGTAATTAATTATTTTAATTACCGTCCTCTCACACCACCGTACGTACCGTTCGGTATACGGCGGTTCATTAAGACAGTCCAAATTTCTCATACTGTGAAGATAAACTTTTAAAAC
>JBBAEY010000118.1:0-5019 GCA_041655755.1 Tissierellaceae bacterium | reverse complement strand
ATATTTCAAACCTCCTTGTACAGTTAGATAAGGAGTTTTCAAAGACACCTGAGTTGATATACGATGGGCCCTTTGCAGATCAGATGGTCAATAAAAAGCCTGTAGGACTTACGGGTGATGATGTTTCCCTGGAGGAAGCTGCTAGTCTGGCCCAGGATTTTCTGGGTGAGGTATCCATAGGTGGGATTGAAGCCTTTGAAGCAGGTGAGCACCTAGACGAATCCAGGATACCCGCCTATACATTTAATGTATTCCCCCAAAGTCAAAATAGGGATATGGCAATCTATCTGGGAGTGTCGAAAAAGGGAGGGGAAGTCATATGGATGGCAAATCCAAGGCCAGTGACTGGGGGCCAATTGTCAGTCCGAGATGCCGAGGAAAAGGCAAAGGCCTATCTACAGAATAAGGGATTTTCCAATATGGAGGCAAATTATTCCCTAAAGTACGACGGGGGTGTACTCTTTACCTTTACAGATGTTCAGGATGAGGTAATTATCTACCCAGATTTAATCAAGGTCAAGGTGGCCCTAGACAGTGGAGAGGTGGTGGGCTTTGACGCCTCTGCATATTATATGAATCACAAGGACAGAAACATAACTGCCCCCCACCTAGATGAAGGAGGGGCAAGGGCCAAGGTAAAGGAAAGTTTTGTCATAGACTCTACCCGACTAGCCATTATACCAAAGGGCAAGGATGAGGTCCTCTGCTATGAATTCAAGGGTAAACAGGATCAGGGGGACTTTATAGTTTATATAAATGCCCTAGATGGCTCAGAAGAACAAATACTGCAAATAATCCAAGATGAAAACGGCACACTGACCTTTTAAAAGAGGAACATTCCTACGGGAGTGTTCTTTTTATTGATTAAATCTAATATTATTAGTAAAATAGACTTAGAAGTTTGTAAGGGAGTGGTTTAATGGACAATAGACCCATAGGAGTGTTTGACTCTGGGATTGGTGGATTGACAGTACTAAAGGAGATAATCGAACAGTTGCCAGGTGAAGATATAGTATATTTTGGAGACACAGCCCGTATACCCTATGGCACAAGGTCAAAGGAAACGGTGATAAAATATGTACTGGAATCCTTTGAATTCTTAATGTCTAAGGATATCAAGGCCATAGTAATAGCCTGTAATACAGCCTCCTCTTTGGCACTGGAGGCAGCGAGGGATAGATTTGATATACCCATATTGGGAGTAGTGGAGCCGGGGGCAAGGGCAGCGGCAAGCTGCACAAGAAACAATAGAATAGGGGTAATAGGCACGGAAGGCACCATAAATTCGGCTTCATATCACAAAAATATCAGGGGCCTTTTGCCGTCGGCTGAGATAATTAGCATAGCATGTCCACTATTTGTACCCATAGTAGAGGAAGGCTGGGAAAATACAGATGTAGCCTATATAACGGCTCAAAAATACCTCTTGGAATTGAAGGAACACAATGTGGACACTCTGGTACTGGGCTGTACCCACTATCCAGTCCTCAGATATACCATAGGCAAGGTAATGGGGGACAAGGTAAACCTAGTTAATCCTGCCTATGAAACTGCAAAGCTAACTAAAAGTACCCTAAAGGAACTAAACCTCCTAAATGAAAAAGTTGACGGAGGAGTGTATCGCTACTTTGTCAGCGACGACCCGGACAAATTTAAGCGAATTGGGGGCAATCTAATCAAGAAGCAAATTGCAACCGTGGACAAGGTGGAGCTAAACATTTAGGCTCAAATCAATTCATAAATTGCCATAAAACGATTCGACTAGCTCAAAGCTTGAAGAAGCAAGGCCGCCCATAAAAAATTAGGGCCGCAAACTCGCCAAGGCTCGGACAGTGCGTTCCCTTTCAAATTTTTTACTTAGCGGGTGCTTCTAATCAAGCTTCTCAATGTCTCCTCTTATTTATGTGCAATTTATCTATCATATTCAGGGGTTATTGTTGGAAAGATTTAGGTCACAAGAGCATGACTGCCTCTGAAAAATTTGCTATACTTTCAAGCGAAAGGAATGGCATGTGACCTAAATAGCCTATAAACAGATAAATTACTAGACTGCCCAATATTGGGCACATGATGCCTAAAACTGGGCACTAGGAGGTGGAAAGGTGAAGGATTTATTTTTCAGGGAAAATGTAATGGAAATATTGGACTATTTGGAAGAAGGTCTCCACATAATAGACAAGAATGGCATTATCGTATACTATAATAAATTTGCCCAGGGCATAGACGGCGTAGAATCGGAAAAGGTGGTAGGTAGGCATCTCCTAGAGGTCTACCCCTCACTCACGGAAGAAACTAGTACCCTGCTAACAGTAATCCGCACAGGGGAGCCCATATATAAAAAGGAGCAGACCTTTTTAAACTACAAGGGAGAAAAGATAACCACCATAAATACATCTATTCCCATAACGAGTAAGGGCAAGATACTAGGAGCCTTGGAGATATCAAAGGATATAACAACTGTAAGGGAAATGTCCGAGAAGATAGTGGAATTACAGGATAGGTTGTATAACAACAAGAAAAAGAGCAAGAAAGAAAATAAATCCAAGGCCTCTGCCTACTTTACCCTGCTGGACATAGTGGGAGAAAACAAGGAAATGCTCAGGTTAAAGTCACTGGCCCTAAAGGCTGCGGAAACAGATGTATCAATCCTTATTTCAGGGGATACGGGAACAGGTAAGGAGCTATTTGTCCACTCAATTCACAATGCCAGCCCCAGAAAAAACAAGCCCTTCATAGCCCAAAACTGTGCTGCACTGCCGGCAAATCTATTGGAGGGAATACTCTTTGGAACCATAAAGGGAGGGTTTACAGGAGCAGAAGACAGGCCAGGCCTGTTTGAATTAGCCCATGACGGGACACTGTTTTTGGATGAAATCAACTCTATGCCCCTAGAGCTTCAGTCCAAACTCCTAAGGGTAATCCAGGATGGCTGTATCAGAAGGGTAGGGGCGACCAATACCATAGAAGTAAATGTAAGGATTATAGCTGCTACCAATATTCCCCCCGAGGAAGCCCTAGAGAGAAGGCAAATAAGGCGGGACCTATACTATAGATTGAATGTAATATCCTTTCATATTCCATCATTGAAGAGCAGAAAGGACGACATACCAATACTGACTAACTATTTCATAGACAAGTTTAATAAAAAGCTCAACAAAAATGTCCAAGGGGTATCGGCAGAGGTCCTAGAGATATTTAAGGACTATGAATGGGAGGGGAATGTGAGGGAATTAGAGCATCTAATAGAAGGTATCATGAGCATATCCGATACGGAATTTATAGATAGGGAAGACCTGCCCTACAAGTTCAGGCAAAGGAAGAATAAAAGTATTTACGAGATGCCCCTGTCTGAGATCCTTGAGGAGACTGAGAAGGCGATTATTAGGGATGCCCTGAAGCAGACAAATGGCAACATTAGCCATACGGCGGACCTGCTTAAAATGCCTAGGCAGACTTTACAATATAGGATTCAAAAATTAGGGATATGAGCTGACTTATCTAGACCCCAAGGCTACTCATAAATTGATTTTAAAACGATTCGACTAGCTCAAAGCTTGAAGAAGCAAGACCGCCCATAAAAAAATAGAGCTGCAAACTCGCCAAAGCTCAAACAGTGCAGCTCTCCCGATTTTTTTACTTGACGGATGTCTCTAGTCAAGCTTCTCAATGTCGCCTCTTATTTAAAACCAATTTATCTATCATATTTAGGGGTTATTGTTGGAAAGGTTTGACTCATTTAGACCCCAAGGCTACTCATAAATTGATTTTAAAACGATTCGACTAGCTCAAAGCTTGAAGAAGCAAGACCGTCCATAAAAAAATAGAGCTGCAAACTCGCCAAGGCTCAAACAGTGCAGCTCTCCCGACTTTTTTACTTGACGGATGCTTCTAGTCAAGCTTCTCAATGTCGCCTCTTATTTAAAACCAATTTATCTATCATATTTAGGGGTTATTGTTGGAAAGATTTAGGTCACAAGAGCATGACTGCCTCTGAAAAATTTGCTATACTTTCAAGCGAAGTGAGGAAATCATTTTGGAAATCAGGGTTTTTAGCCTAGCGTTCCGTTGATTTCCTATTTACGAACGAGTGTAAGAAAGTATCAAATTTTGAAGCCGTAACACGATTTGTGAGGGAGTGAAACGACCAAATAAGCGATGTACGCCTCATGTCAGGAATGTCCAAGAAGACAGGCGATAGCCAAGTCTGATTGGCTACATTCTACGACTGAAGCGAAAGGAATGCCATGTGACCTAAATGAGCATGCCATGTGACCTAAATAGCCTATAAACAGATAAATTACTAGACTGCCCAATATTGGGCATTATTTTATAGAATACTTGGGGGATTTTCAGAGCTGGCGACAAAAAAACCAAAAATCCCCTAAATATAAGCCGAAAATCATTGTTTTTTCATTAACAATTACCTCTTTTTATAAAAAATGGGGTAATTTTTTTATTTGGCATAGAACTTGCATTATTTAACTAGTAGAGAATAAGGACTGGGAAATTTATTTTCCTTGGTCCTAGAAGTTAAAATACAAGGAGGGATGCCAATTGAAAAAAGGATGTCCATACGGCACACATAGGGTTATAGAACCAGAAGGAGTACTGCCACAACCAGCACTTAAGATTGACAATGACATGGAAATTTACGACAATGAAATACTTATCAATGTACAGACACTAAATGTAGACTCAGCAAGCTTTACCCAAATAAAGGAAGAGGCAAATGGAGACTTAGAAGAAATTAAAAAAATCATGAAGGGCATTGTAGCAGATAAGGGAAAACATCAGAATCCAGTTACAGGCTCAGGAGGAATGTTAATAGGTACAGTTGAAAAAATTGGACCAGCCCTAGAAGGTAAAACGGACCTGAAGGTGGGAGACAAGATTGCCACCCTAGTATCCCTGTCCCTGACACCCCTTCGCATCGACGAATTTAAGGAGATTAGGCCAGAAGTAGATCAGGTAGACATAGTAGGCAAGGCAATACTATTTGAATCGGGAATATATGCAGTA
>JBBAEY010000117.1:0-5023 GCA_041655755.1 Tissierellaceae bacterium | reverse complement strand
TTCCTAAAGAGGGATTCTAACCCTAGTCCCACTTCATATAGTTTCCCACTTTCGTCGGAAACTGTCAGGAATTTAAATAGTTTGCCATCTTCCACTCTCTGTTTGATAGGTGTAACTAAGTAGTCTACATTGCCCTCTTTGAATGCCCTAAAGGATGGATCAGCCATATATAGGTCCAGACCTATTGCAGACTTTTCATTGGTGTATTGGACTATACCAGAAGAGTCTGTTATATAAATAGCATCTACACCTACTGTCTTCAAGAGGTCCCCTATCATGGAATCCGTCACATTGCCCTTATTCTGAAAGTATTCCCTTACCTCATATGTTTGTTTCAGCATCTTCTCTTCCATGACACTGCCTACTATAGATTGCTGCATATTGTCTACATGTTCCCTGATACTTTCAGTGGATTTATGCAAATTCTTTGCCATGGTATGTTGGTCCATGACCCTGCTGGTAGTTTCCTCCATTTGGGCTGTAGTTTCCTCAGAAAACTCAGTAATTTTCCCAATATTGTCTATTATATCTTTTATCATAAAGCCATTTTCTGCTGTTGAATCCTTGATTGTCTCTAGGCTCTCCCTTCCAAGGTTAAGACTGTCGACTATGGATATGAATTCCCTATTTGCCTTCTCTATAATTTCATAGTTATTGTCCATATCCACCATCTCCTTGCCCATGGTTTCGGATATGAACACTATTTCATTTGTTAAATTCCCAATTACTTCCTCTATCTTCTTTGACACGTCTTCAGTTTCTGCTGCTAATTTACCTACCTCTACAGCTACTACGCCAAATCCCTTGCCTTGCTCTCCTGCCCTAGCCGCTTCAATAGAGGCATTTAGGGAAAGCATCTTGGTTTGATTCGATATATTGTTTATTAAGTCCATCAACTTGACAACCTCTTGGGAATAGTCCCTTAGCTCTGCTGTCTTTGCTGATATATCCCTTAAGATGTCCTTTGAGCCCTTAATCATGGATTCAATGTCGGCGATGCTCTCGATACCCCCCTGAGCTGCTTCTATGGAAGATGAGATAAATTGAATCTTGTCTATTACTTCTCCGCCTATTCTTTCCATAGACTGGTATATCTTGTTCGTCAAGCCCTGGGTATCCCTTAGCATCTTGCTTTGATTGGCGATGTTTTCATCTGCAGTTTCCACTGAGGCTGCTATTGTTTCAGAAGTATTTAAACTATCGCTTGCCAAGATATTGAGTTTTTCGCTTACAAAAAACACATCTGTAGATATTCCAACCTGAGCCTTCAATTTCTCTACTATTTGCTTATTTATACTATTTAACTTTTCTCTTATTTCCCTTGTGATATTTGCATCTTCCTCTATGGAAAAGTCCAAACTATCTATTTGGGAAATATATCTTATGATTTCCCTTGCTTCATTGTTACTTTTTCCCTTTCTGGATAGCAAAATCAACAATAATATTATAGCGATTCCTACACCAATTCCAATAGTTATGGTAACAGGGGTCAAGGTCTTATCCTCCTTCTTATCTATTTTCTTTATTTTCTCGGAGTGCCTTCATCAACTTTTCAGGCGTTGCTGGTAATTCTGTAATTCTAACTCCTACTGCATTATAGATGGCATTTAATATGGCTGGTGCTATGGGGATTAGCACTGGTTCGCCTATGCCCTTGGCTCCATAGGGTGAAGTCCCCTCTGGGTCCTCAATTATTATTTTCTCCACATCTATCATATCCATGGCTGTAGGTATTAGGTATTTGGAGAATTTATTGTTCTTTATAATACCATTTTCAAGTTTTATATCTTCAAAGAGAGCATATCCAAGACCCATGGCAAATCCGCCATCCATCTGGCCTTCCAGTAGATTTGGATTTACTGCACGACCTGCGTCCTGGGCAAAACTTGCCCTCAAAAGGCTTACTATGCCCGTGTTTGTGTCTACTTCCACCTCAACTGCCACTGCATTGAAGGAATAGGGCCAATAGGGAGCTCCCTGACCTGTCTCAGGATCGCTTTCCGTAGTTTGACCTACGAATTCTCCTTCTGCTTCTATGATATTTTCATCCTTATATATTTCAGATAGCTCCTTAAAAGATATCCTTTTTTGGGGAAAGAAGCTAAGAAATACCTGGCCATCTTCCAAGGCCAATCCCGCTGTAGAATTTAATTTTAACTCCAATTTTGCCTTTTCAAAAAGCATGTCCCTGAGGTTTTCGCAGCCTATCTTTATAGCATTTCCTGTATTGTAGGTCTGCCTAGTGGCAGCGGCTGTTCCCGAATCTGGCATTCTAGATGTATCTTCGTTTACTAGGATGACATCTTCCATTTTGACCTTTAAGGTTTCGGCTCCAATTTGTATCATGGCAGTTTTAGCTCCCTGACCTACCTCCGTTACTCCAGAGTATATGCCGATTTTCCCACCTGGCAAGAGCCTTACCACAGACCTAGAAATATCGGGAAACCCGTTTCCATAGCCTATGCCATAGTATGAGAGACCTACTCCTATTCCACGCTTTTTCATTACCTTACCCCCTTCCAGCTTTGGGAAAACTTAAAGCTTTCGTCCACTGCTTCCAAGCACATATCTATAGGTACGCTGTCGGTCATGACCTGGCCTGTAGCCGTTGCAGAGCCCTTCCTCAATATGTTTTTCATCCTAAATTCTATGGGGTTCATGCCTAGTTTCTCTGCCAGGGCATCCATTTGCTGTTCATAGGCAACTGGTACCTGTGTAGCTCCAAATCCCCTCATGGCACCAGTATAGGGATTGTTGGTATAGACTGCAATGGCATCTGCCTTGACATGGGGTATGACATAGGGTCCTGTTGCATGGACTCCTGCCTTCCTTAGGACATTGATGGCCCATGAGCAGTGGGCTCCCGAATCCCCTATTATTTCTGCCTCCATATATTGGAGCATTCCATCTTCATCTGCACCCGTCTTGTATTTCATAATCATTGGATGTCTCTTGGCATGACCTATAAATGATTCCTCCCTGCTAAATATAATTTTAACTGGTCTTTTCAAGGCATATGCTGCAACAGCCAGGTGAATTTGAAGGGAAATATCCTCCCTTCCTCCGAAGGCACCTCCTACATTGGCATTTATTATCCTTACCTTTTCCTCTGGCAGGCCTAAATTGATGGCTACCTCTTCCCTATCGTAATGTGGATATTGGGTTGCCACTACTACGACAACTGTGCCATCTTCCTCAATATAGCCTACTCCTGCCTCTGGCTGCAAAAATGCGTGTTCTACCATGCCTACCCTATAGGTGTTTTCCACTATATATTTAGACTTCCTTTTTCCCTCTTCTATATCTCCGGATTTGAGTTTGTAATGAAATATGATATTTGAGTCTCCATGTACTTTGGGAGAATCCTCCTTCATGGCTTCTACCGGATCAAAAACTGCCGGCAAGTCCTCATACTCAACCTTTACCTTCTTATAGCCTTCCTGACAGGCCCTTTCTGTCTCTCCTACCACTAGGGCAATTGGCTCTCCTACTCGGATTACCTTTTCACTGGCAAAGACCTCGTGGTCCCTGAGGACTACCCCGTGAATATTTTCCTTGGGTACATCCTTGTAGGTAAATACCTTGATGACTCCATCTACTTTTTCTGCCTCGGAAATATCTACTCTTATCTTGGCATGGGGTCTATTGGACCTGACTGTCTTCCCATAGGCCATATTGTCCATAAATATATCTTGGGGGTAGAGAGCCTTTCCACTAACCTTGGACTCAGCATCTACTCTAATTACGCTTTTGCCTACAATATCAAGTTTCATTACTCTTCTCCCTCCCTATATTTCTTTGCCTTCTTTGTGGCATCTAACATCTTATTATAGCCTGTACACCTGCAAAGGTTGCCTGACAGACCCTCTCTGATTTCCTCATCTGTAGGATTTGGATTATTGTCCAACAAATTCTTTGTAGATAGGACCATACCGGGAATACAAAAACCGCACTGTACTGCTCCAACGTCTACATAGGCCTGTTGAACCGGGTCAAGTTCTCCATCCCTCTCTAGTCCTTCTATGGTTGTGATCCTTGAGCCATCTGCCTGAAATCCCATTACCATACATGAGTTCACTGTATTACCGTCCATGATTACAGTACAGGCTCCACACTCACCTTCACTGCAGCCTTCCTTGGTACCTATCAGGCCCAGTTCCTCCCTCAATATATCCAATAGCCTCATGTTTTCATCTATGGCCAATTCGTAGACCTTATCGTTTACGGTTAGACTTATATTCTTCATGCTCTCACCTCTTCTCCAAATTCCATGGCCTCTTCAAGAGCTTCCCTCAGTATGGTAGATATGGCTATCCTCTTGTAGGGCAAGGTAGACCTACCCTCTAGTCTTATGTCCATCGAATCCTTTAGTTTTTCTATGGCAGCTTCTATATTATCTGGGTTCAAGGCCTTTCCAAGCAAGTAATTTTCTACATCTACTTCCCTCATGGGATACTTTGCCAGGGCTCCGCTGGCCACCCTAATTGACTTTACCTTTTTGTCCTCAAATTCCACAAAGGACGACAGGGTCAGCCTTGATATGGCAAGGGCCTTTCTGAGTCCCAGCTTGGAAAATGTCAGGACCTCATTTTCCCCTGGCTTCTTGAATTTTACCTCAATTAGCAGCTCATTTTCCCTAATGGGCTCGTGGTAGTAGGCCTCTAGTCCAATCTCCCTTATACCTTCCTGGCTCTTTAGTGAAACTACTGCATCTAGGGCAATTAGGGGCGGAACGGAGTCGGCAGCAGCAGAGCCATTGGCTATATTTCCCCCTATGGTACCCATATTTCTGATCTGGGGAGAACCCACCATCTTACATGCCTTGTGGAGACCTAGAAGGTTTCCAAGGAAGAGGTCAGACTCCACTATTTGTGTAAAAGTCACTCCACCGCCAATACTTATATGGTCCCCATGGTCTACTATTTCCTTTAATTCATCTATTTTACTAATATCAATTAACACCTCAGGTGATATTTTCTCATTTCTCAGGGCTATTACAACATCAGTGCCGCCAGATATTATC
>JBBAEY010000116.1:0-5054 GCA_041655755.1 Tissierellaceae bacterium | reverse complement strand
CCTGTTCCCATACCGAACACAGAAGTTAAGCATCTAAGCGGCGATGGTACTTGGGTGGCAACGCCCTGGGAGAGTAGCAAGTTGCCAGGCAATATATAGACCCCTATTACAAATTTGTAATAGGGGTTTTTCCTTTTATCTACCATTGTAATAGCTATTTACATATTATATAATGAAATAAGTGTCGAAATACATAAGGGGGAGCATGATGACGAAAAAATTAAAGTTATTAGGAGCTTTATTATTATCAACAGCACTATTATCAGCCTGCAAGGAAATAGATTCAACTAGACTAGATGATGGAAAACAAGTTCCCATTGTTGAGGATATTGTAATCGATCAAATACCCGATATTGTAACGGAGCTGGATTTTTTAAGCCAACCGTCGACTAACTGGGCTTCATATAAGGAAACCATACCAGTAAAGGGAATATATATGACGGGCCACACCCTTGGTCTGAAGAGTAGATTTCATGATTTACTTGATTTAATAGATAGGACTGAATTAAATGCAGTTGTTGTAGATATAAAGGATGACTATGGTACCTTAACCTACAAGTCTTCTATTGAAATGGTTAGGGAAATAGAGGCAGATAAGGTAATTAAGGACAGGGATTTTGTTGGATCCATGAAACTTTTGGCGGAAAAGGATATATATCCCATTGCTAGAATAGTGACATTTAAGGATAGAACTGCAGCCAGCAAAAGACCTGATCTATCTATTAAATCCAAGGATGGTTCCGTGTGGAGAGATAACAAGGGTGATGCCTGGTTAAATCCATATAATAAGGACTCCTGGGAGTATCCAATACAAATAGCAGAAGAAGCAGCCCTGAAGGGATTCAAGGAAATACAATTCGACTATGTGCGTTTTCCCACTGACGGGAAAAGAGATTTAATAGACTATGGCAAGGATGCTGAGCAACCAATGAGGGAGGCAATAGCAGCATTTTTAAGCTATGCTAGGGAAAGGTTAGAGCCTTATGGTGTATATGTATCGGCAGATGTATTTGGCCTAGTAACCACCGTTGAAGACGACATGAGGCTGGGACAGCATTTGGAAACCCTGGCAACAGCAGTTGATTTTCTATGCCCAATGGTATATCCCTCCCACTATGCCCTTGGTTCCTATGGAGTTCCCTATCCTGACGCCGAGCCCTATAAGATTGTAAACAGGAGCATGTCAGTTGCCAAAGAAAGAATTGATGCCCTGGAGACAGATGAAAAAAAGGCACTACTACGTCCATGGTTGCAAGACTTTTCAGCCCCTTGGCTAAAGAAGGATTACGGTTCCCACTATATATCCTATGGAGCTGCCCAGATAAAAGAACAAAAAGAAGCCACATATGATGCGGATTTAGACCAATGGATACTATGGAATGCTGGCAATAAATACACAGAGGCTGGATTAGAAAAATAAATCTTGTATAAGTAAATAGGGAATGCTATAATAGAAAGGATAAAAACTTTGAGCTCATTTAAATCAGTCCTGAGAGGCTGGAAAGGAGAGGAAAATGACAGACAATATTTTAGAAAAAGCAAACCCTAAGGGCGGGGAAATGACCCTATCAAACTATTCTAAAAAGATAATATTAGCATTTCAACACCTAATAGCTATGTTTGGAGCCACTGTTTTAGTTCCCATTTTAACAGGGTTTGATCCATCCATAGCTTTATTTTCAGCTGGCATAGGTACACTGATTTTTCACCTGTCTACTAGGGGCAAGGTACCTGTTTTTCTAGGCTCATCCTTTGCCTTTATCCCAGTTATACTTACAGTAAATGAAATGTACAATGGAGATTTGGCCTATGCCCAGGGTGGTATGGTAGCAGCTGGTCTGATATATGTTCTAATTTCATTTCTAATTAAAAAAATAGGTATGGAAAGAATTGAAAGATATTTGGCACCACAGGTAGTTGGACCCATGATTATAGTCATTGGTTTGAACCTAATACCGACTGCTTTTGACATGTCCAGTGAAAGTTATGGCATTGCTGCCATTACCTTGGCTACCGCCCTTATAATTAGTTATAGGGGAAGGGGATTTGTCAGACAGCTTTCGATTTTGATAGCTGTACTGGTAGGGTATCTTATAGCTTCACTATATGGAATGGTAAGTATAGCACCTATTGTGGAGGCACAAATAATTGCCGTACCAGCCTTTAGATTGCCAAAATTCGATATTGGGGCTATAGCCATCATTGCCCCTGTGGTCCTTGCAGTATTTATGGAGCACCTTGGGGATATAACCACCAATGGCCAGGTAGTTGGAAAGAATTTTATAGAAGATCCAGGCCTTAATAGGACCTTGCTAGGCGACGGGCTAGCCACTACCTTTGCGGCCCTAATAGGTGGACCTGCAAATACGACATACGGGGAGAACACAGGAGTATTAGCCATTACAAAAAATTATGACCCCTCAATCCTCAGACTAGCAGCGGTGTTTGCAGTGCTTTTAGGTTTTATTGGAAAAATTGGTGCAATCTTATCTACTATCCCCACAGCAGTAATGGGTGGAATATCCATTATGCTCTTTAGTATGATTTCAATTATAGGTGTAAAGACAATCAAGAGTCAGGCCGTAAAGTTTAATTGGAAAAACATCATAGTAATGGGAAGTATTTTAACCCTAGGTTTAGGAGGGGAATTTCTTTCAGCAAAATTAGGTTTTACCATTGGGATTCCAATTAATGAGTCAGTGCAAATCACTGGACTCAGCTTTGCAGCCCTAGTTGGAATAATTATAAATAGGATTTTAAACAAGTAAAGGAAGCTGGACCCGCCATAAATTGGTGGGTCTTTTAAATTTTTGTTGATTTAAGTCCGAATTTGTCATATTATATTAGTTAATATAAAAAAATAGGGAGAGGAGAAATGAAATCAATCCAAATGTTTGTAGTATCAGATTCCCTTGGCGAGACAGGTGCTTTGGTAACTAGGGCAGCCCTATCCCAGTTTACAATGGATAATTATGAAATTAGGAGGTTTTCCAATGTAAACGATATAGCTAGCCTAGACGCAATACTAGAGGAGGCTACAAATGAGGAAAAGTCTGTATTGGTTTATACCTTGGTAAACAAGGAATTAGTATCCTATATTGAGGATTATTCCATGGAGGCGGGAATTGTGACCGTGGACTTACTCAGTCCACTAATTGATGCCATAAGCAAGGTGTTAGCCACTGAACCAACTAGGGAGCCAGGAATTATCAGGAAACTCGATGAAAGCTATTTCAAGAGAGTGGCGGCTATTGAATTTGCTGTTAAATACGACGATGGCAAGGATCCTAGGGGCTTAAGAGAGGCAGACCTTGTCCTAGTGGGAATTTCTAGGACCTCAAAGACCCCCCTTAGTATGTATTTGGCCAATAAGAACATAAGGGTGGCCAATATCCCCCTAGTAATTGAAGTGAAGCCACCAAAGGAATTGTTTGAAATACCAGCAAAGAAGGTAATTGGCCTTACAAATTCGCCTGAAAAATTAAACGAGTTGAGGGGAGAGAGACTAAAGGCTCTAGGCTTGTCGGGTGGATCTGACTATGCAAATCTAAATAGAATTCTAGATGAATTGGACTATGCAGAAAAGATCATGAAAAGGATAGGATGCCCTATTATTGATGTATCAAACAAGGCAATAGAGGAGACATCAGAACTAGTGATAAATATGTTGAGAAAAAATGGAGTTTCTTTTAACGATTAAAAAGTAAAAGGGAGAATGATTATGGGGAAAAAATACGTTTACAGTTTTAATGAGGGTAAAAAGGAAATGAAGGACCTACTAGGGGGCAAGGGAGCAAACTTGGCTGAAATGACCAATATAGGCCTACCAGTTCCTTCAGGATTTACCATTACGACGGAAGCATGTATAAGATACTACGACGAGGGGAAGATCCTATGGGATGAGTTGCTAGACGAAATTCACTCCCAGTTGAAATCCTTAGAGGATAGAATAGGTAAGTCTTTTTCAGATGAAAAGAACCCTCTGCTGGTATCGGTTAGGTCAGGGGCAGTTGTTTCCATGCCGGGCATGATGGATACAATTTTAAACCTAGGTTTAAATGATATTTCAGTAAAAGGACTGGCAAATTCCACAGGGAATGAAAGATTTGCCTATGACAGCTACAGAAGATTTATCCAAATGTTTTCAGATGTAGCCATGGAAATACCAAAGGTAAGATTTGATTCCCTATTGGAGGAGATGAAGGAGTCCAAGGGCTATACGCAGGATACTGAGCTTGGAGCAGAAGATTTGAAGATTTTAGTTGAGCAATTTAAGAAGGTTTACAAGGAGGAATTAAAGGAGGAGTTTCCACAGGAACCAATAAGGCAACTGGAGCTATCTATTAAGGCAGTATTTAGTTCTTGGAATAACCCTAGGGCAAAGGTATACAGGAAGCTGCATAATATATCAGATGACCTGGGAACAGCAGTAAATGTTCAATCCATGGTATTTGGAAATATGGGAGATGAGTCGGGGACAGGCGTTGCATTTACTAGGAATCCAGCTACTGGGGAAAATCATTTATTTGGAGAGTATTTGATTAATGCCCAAGGGGAAGACGTAGTAGCAGGCATCAGAACCCCAGAGGAAATCAATAGCTTAAGGGATCAAATGCCTTCAATCTACGGCGAATTTGTGGAAATATCAGAAAAACTAGAAAAGCACTATAGGGATATGCAGGATATAGAGTTTACAATAGAAAATGGGAAACTCTATATGCTACAGACGAGAAATGGCAAGAGAACGGCACAGGCAGCCCTTCAAATAGCTGTAGACCTGGTTCATGAAGGACTAATCAATAAGGAAGAGGCCATTATGAGAGTAGAGCCTAATCAATTAGAACAGCTATTGCACCCCACCTTTGACAAGGGAAAGTTAGAATCTTCAAACCCTATAGCAAGGGGATTGGCTGCCTCTCCAGGTGCAGCATCAGGTAAGATTTATTTCCATGCAGAGGACCTAGTTGCGGCAAAGGCAAGGGGTGAAAAAGCAATACTGGTAAGGCAGGAAACATCACCTGAAGACATAGAGGGCATGATTGCTTCTGAAGGGA
>JBBAEY010000115.1:0-5176 GCA_041655755.1 Tissierellaceae bacterium | reverse complement strand
ATTTCCATTGGAAAAGTTGCGGAACAAGCTAGCGGATCCTGTTTAGTTCGATATGGAGATACAGTTATTTTAGCTACAGCAACAGCTTCAAAGGAACCAAGGGAGGGAATTGACTTTTTCCCTTTAAGTGTAGACTATGAAGAGAAACTATATTCTGTAGGGAAAATACCGGGGGGCTTTATAAAAAGAGAGGGAAGGCCTAGCGAGAAGGCCATTTTAACTTCAAGGCTTATCGATAGACCACTTAGACCCTTGTTCCCAGATGGATATAGAAACGATGTACAGGTCATTACTACAGTTTTGTCAGTGGATCAGGATTATTCCCCTGAAATAGCAGCTATGATCGGCTCTTCTATTGCCTTATCCATCTCAGATATTCCCTTTGACGGGCCAACAGGCTCCGTACTAGTTGGATTGGTTGATGGAAAATTTATTATTAATCCAAACAGCGAGGAAAGAGAAAAGTCTGATATTCACCTAATTGTCGCAGGCACTAAAGATGCAATAATGATGGTGGAAGCAGGTGCAAAAGAAATCCCCGAGAAGCTAATGCTAGAAGGTATTTTATTTGCCCATGAGGAAATTAGAAAGCTATGTGAGTTCATAGAGGAAATAGCAGATGAGATAGGTAAGGAAAAGGTTGAATACATGCTATTTAGGGCAGATGAAAAGGTTGCACAAGAAATAGTTGAATACGGTAGGGAAAAGATGAAAGTTGCGATTAATACCGTAGAGAAACAGGAAAGATTGGATAATATTGATAGGGTAGGCAAGGAAATCAAGGAAAACTTTTTAGAAAAATACCCAGACTTTGAAAAGGACATAGATGAAACAATTGAGTCTATGCTAAAGGAAGAAGTAAGAAGATTAATTATAGAGGATGGGATTAGACCAGACAATAGGAAGACCGATGAAATTAGGCCTATAAGCACAGAGGTAGGTTTATTACCTAGGGCTCATGGTTCAGGTCTATTCACTAGGGGTCAAACTCAGGCGTTGACGATTGCAACCTTAGGATCTATTGGAGATGCCCAGGTTATCGATGGGCTAGGGGAAGAGGAATCAAAGAGGTATATGCATCACTATAATTTCCCCCCCTATTCAGTTGGAGATACAAGGCCAATGAGGGGACCTGGTAGGAGGGAGATAGGCCATGGGGCATTAGCAGAAAGAGCCCTGGAACCCGTTATACCTTCTGAGGACGATTTTCCCTACACAATAAGGTTGGTATCAGAAGTTTTGAGTTCTAATGGTTCATCATCTCAAGCAAGTGTATGTGGAAGCACCTTAGCCTTGCTAGATGCTGGAGTACCTATTAAGTCTTCAGTAGCCGGTATTGCAATGGGACTTATCAAGGAGGACAACAAGATTGCAATTCTATCCGATATTCAGGGTATGGAGGACCATTTAGGTGACATGGACTTTAAGGTTGCTGGCACAGAAAAGGGAATAACTGCAATACAAATGGATATTAAAATTGCTGGAATAGATAAACCTATTTTGGAAGATGCATTGGAAAAAGCAAGGGTAGGTAGATTATTTATTTTGGATAAGATGGCAGAATCGATCTCAACTCCTAGAGAGGAATTATCGCCCTATGCTCCTATAATGTACACCATAAATATAAATCCGGATAAGATTAGAGATGTCATTGGGCCGGGAGGTAAAATGATTAATAAGATAATCGACGAAACTGGTGTAAAAATCGATATAGTTGACGATTCAGGAAAGATATTTATAGTTGCCACCAGTGCAGAGGGTGGAGAAAAGGCAATTGATATGATAAACAAAATAGTTAAAGAGGTTGAGCCAGGAGATATTTATTTAGGAAAGGTTACTAGGATAATGAACTTCGGAGCATTTCTAGAGGTTCTAAATGGCAAAGAAGGCCTGCTCCACATTTCCAACATTGCTAAAGAAAGAATAAATAAGGTGGAAGATGTCTTGTCTGTTGGAGATGAGGTACTTGTGAAAGTAATTGAAATTGACAAACAGGGTAGAATTAATTTGTCGAGAAAGGCCTTGTTGACTGAGGAACCTAAAAGTCAAGAGTAATGTGTGAATGCATGAACCATTGAACTAGGTTCATGTTTTTATTTTAGTATAATAAATAATTCCCTGAATATATATAATGTAGAATATATTGGGGGGATGGTTATGAAACTGATAATTGTCAATAGAAAGCTTTTGTTAACCTTTTTTATAATCTTACTACTGATTGCCATTACAGTTTTCACATGGTTTACTTATCATAGAACTAGAGAGACATTTAACCCTGACGTATATTATCAGGGTACAATTGATAAGAAGGTCATAGCTTTTGCCTGCAATGTCGATTGGGGGAATGATTATATACCAGAAATGCTTAGGATATTCAAAGATAATAATATTAGAATAACATACTTTGTAACTGGAAAGTGGGCTGAAAAAAACGAGGATTTACTGGTAAGTATTTACGAACACAAGCATGAAATTGGCAACCATGGCTATAACCATGTTGATTATGACAAATTATCCTATGAGAAAAATCACGAAGAAATACTAAAGACACATAATATCGTTAAAGATGTGCTCAGGATTGAGTCAAGGTATTTTGCACCGCCATCTGGTGCCTTTAACGATAATACCATAAGAGCCTCAAAGGATTTAGGCTATGAACTTATACTCTGGAGTATTGATACGATAGATTGGAGAAATGACAGTACAAAGGATATAATAGTCAAAAGAGTGACAGAAAAGGCCCATAATGCAGCAATTGTATTAATGCATCCAACAGAGGAAACCGTCAAGGCCCTGCCGGAAATAATTAGTTATTTACATCAAAATGGGTATAAAATAGGCATGATTAGCGACGTCATAAAGAAAAATTAGTCAGGAGGATATAGATGAAAATCGACATTATAAATAATAGTAAATTTACACTCCCCAAATACAAGACTGATGGTTCTGCAGGATTGGATTTACAGGCCGATATAGACCAGCCCTTGCTTATAGAACCACTTCAGAGGGTATTGGTACCAACGGGTTTGTTTATTTCAATACCAGGTGGATTTGAGGCTCAAATAAGAGCTAGATCGGGACTAGCCCTCAATCACGGAATTACATTAGCCAACGGTATTGGAACAATTGACAGCGATTACAGAGGAGAAATCAAGGTCATACTAGTCAATTTAAGCGATAAGGGATATGTAATAAATAGGGGGGACAGAATAGCTCAGATGGTATTTATAAAATACCAGAAGGTTGAATTTAATTTGGTAGATAATTTGGACAAGACTGATAGGGGAGAAGGTGGCTTTGGACACTCTGGTTATTAATATCAAATAAGATGTTATCATAATTGATAGCGAATATATTTATCTTTTCATCATATATTATAATGAACTGGAGGGATAATATGAGATTATTTGAATTAAGCAGTAAAGAAATAGTAAATTTAAATAATGGAGGCAGGCTAGGCCTTATTTCCGATAGCGATTTTTTAATTGATGAGGACAATGGTAAAATAATATCCTTGTTGGTAAGTCAAAGGAAGCTGGGACTTAGATTGTTGGGGATTGAAGGCAGTGAAACACAAATCCCATGGGAATCTATCCGAAAGATTGGATACGATATGATAATTATAGAAACGGAACCGATTTAAAAACATATATTTTTTAATATATGTTTTTTTATATTAGAATATATTTATTCTTTAGGTAAAAACTATTGGTAATCAAATTTTTGGAGGTTAAAATGGAAGATAAGGACTTAGACAAAGAAAAGGAAAAGGAAGAAGAGGAAAAAATTGAAGATATTAAAAATATGGGGATTCCAAATATACCTGATTCAAAAAATAACATTCAATTTATTTCAATTATTGGAGAGATTGAAGGCCACAGCATTGCATCCAACGATAAAAAGGCGACCAAGTATGAACACATCATACCAATTCTTATTGCCTCTCAACAGGACCCTAAAATAGAGGGTGTATTCATTATACTGAATACTGTCGGTGGAGATGTAGAAGCGGGATTAGCCTTATCTGAGTTGATAAATTCAGTTGACAAGCCAAAGATATCCCTGGTCCTTGGGGGTGGTCACAGTATAGGAGTTCCTTTGGCCACATCTACTGATTATTCATTTATCGTACCCACTGCTACTATGACCATACATCCCATAAGAACAACGGGTCTAGTTATAGGTGTACCCCAAACCTTTAGATACTTCGAAAAAATGCAGCAAAGGATAATAAATTTCATTCTGAGAACATCAAATATAGATGAGAAAACATTGAAGAAGCTAATGTATTCAACTGATGAAATTGCCAATGACGTTGGTACTATTCTGGTTGGTGAAGAAGCTGTGCAATATGGTTTGATCAATGAAGTAGGGGGATTTTCAAAAGCTTTGAAAAAGCTATATGAAATGATTGATGTTAAAAATGAATAGAATAGGCTGGAAAACTATGTTATAATATCAACAGTATCAACTTTAAAGGGGGAATTAATTTGAATTTGTTAGAAGCTATTGTCCTAGGAATATTTCAGGGAATTGCTGAGTTTTTACCAATTAGCAGTTCAGGCCATTTAGTTATCCTTCAAAACTTATTTGGTATAAAAGAGGGTAATTTATTTTTTACAGAAATGTTGCACTTTGGTACGCTAATTTCGATTATTGTTGTATACTTTAAGGATATAATTAGAATGATTATAGAATTTATAAGGCTTTTGCTATCGATATTTAAAGGCGAAAAGATAAAAAAATTAAATAAATATCAAAAACTCGCAATTTTAATTATCCTAGGGTCTGTACCCACAGCAATAATAGGCTTATCTCTAGAAGATTTTTTTGAATCACTATATACTTCTATACTGCCAATTGGTTTTGCCTTCCTAGTTACAGGTGTTTTATTATGGACTGCCGAGAGGAGGTCCTATCAAAATAAGAAAGTTAAGGATATGACATATTTAGACTCCTTAATCATCGGCACTGCACAGGGAATAGCTATTATACCTGGCATTTCCAGATCCGGTTCTACAATTGTTGCAGGGCTCCTAAGGGGATTGAATAAGCCATTGGCGACGGAATTTTCCTTTCTACTGGCTTTGCCGGCCACACTTGGGGCAGGACTATTGGGCATTTTAAAGCTGACAAAGTCAAATTCTGAGATTTTGGTTAATTTCCCACTGCTTGT
>JBBAEY010000114.1:0-5202 GCA_041655755.1 Tissierellaceae bacterium | reverse complement strand
TTTAGGTAAGGGTGCAGAATTGGCGGTAAAGAAGAATGCAGACATGGAATTGGTGGCCATTTTTACAAAAAGGGATCCAAGTAAACTAGCTACAGGGTCCAAGGCTGTACATATAGATAATATATTGGATTATAAGGACAAAATCGATGTCATTGTTCTTTGCGGCGGTTCTCTGAAGGACTTAGATTTGCAGGGCCCCATGGTAGCTGCTCATTTCAACACTGTAGATAGTTTCGATAATCATGGCCGGATCCCAGAGTATTTTGAAAAAATTGATCGGGTAGCATCTGATTCTAACAGGCTCAGCCTTATTTCGGTTGGCTGGGACCCAGGGCTTTTTTCCCTAAATAGGCTGATTGGCCAATCAATTCTGCCTGATGGAAAGGATTATACATTTTGGGGCAAGGGCATCAGTCAAGGTCATTCCGATGCCATACGAAGGGTAAAGGGTGTGAAATACGGCGTACAGTACACCATACCCAGTCAGGAGGCCCTAAAAAATGTTAGAAACTTCGAAGATATTGACCTGCCCGTAAATCAAAGACATGAAAGGGTATGCTACCTAGTCTGTGAAGAAGGGGAGGACCTAGCAAGGATAGAGGATGAAATTAAATCCATGCCCAATTACTTCGCCGGCTACCATACTACTGTAAATTTTATCACAGAGGAGGAGCTAAGGTCCGAGCATAGCAAGATGCCCCATGGGGGATTTGTTATTAGGACAGCTTACACTGGGGCTGGACACAGGCAAAAGCTAGAGTTTAATCTGGATTTAGAGAGCAACCCTGAGTTTACTTCATCGGTTTTAGTTGCCTTTGCCAGAGCTGTATATAGGATGGCCTCCCAAGGCAGGACCGGTGCCATCACTCTATTTGATGTTCCCCTAGGACTCCTGTCTCCTAAATCTATGGAGGACCTGAGAAAAGAGTTATTGTAAATTTCCTTAAAATTATATATGATAATATATGGAAACTAATCACAAAACAATACTTTCACAAGGAGGATTTGAATATGAGCAAAAAAATAAGCATCGAATATTGCACTTCTTGAGGATACTTAGATAGAGCAGTTGCTCTCGCTCAAAACTTGTTAAACCTATTTAAAAACAAATTAGATGGTTTGGAGATAATTCCTTCAGCTGGTGGAGTTTTTGAAATTCGCCTAGGTGATGAATTGATATTTTCTAAGAAGGAGTCAAATCGCTACCCAGATCAATGGGAAGTGGAGAAAATCATTGCACAAAAATTTAAGGAATAACTTATTTTAAGGCGGCCCTGCCGCCTTAAAATAATATCTGCATATATAGTCCATATATGAGTAAAAGGGCTATCCCCGTCAACCTGCCTATTTTTTTAAAAAATATGCCTGAAAGGACAAAGGTAAGGGCTACTATGGTGGCTATGGGAACATCTAAGTTTAGGGTTTGTTTGGATATTATCAGGCCCCCATGGCTGACGGCGGTGGAAACTCCCATCACAATGGTCATATTAAGGATATTGGCACCTAATATATTGCCCAGGGAAATATTTTGCTTATCCTTGACTGTAGCCGCAAAGGCAGTCACCAATTCTGGCAAGGATGTGCCTATGGCCAGGAGGGTAAGACTAACTACCTGCTTTGGTATCCTAAATATATTGGCTATATCCACACCTGTGCTCACCAGGATATGGGCCCCAATTATTATACCGGCACTGCCCAGTGCAAACTTTCCCCCATTTATTATGAGATCCTTTTTCTTGAGTGCTCCTGTCTTAGTTTTCCTTATTTCTGAGCTTTCCCTCCTGTATTCAAATAGGTTAATCACTAAAAAGACTGCAATTAGGCCAATTAATATCTTTCCCTCCCAAAAGCTGATTATTCCATCTGATGCAAAAAAATAGAAGATACTCAGGTGTCCAAACATCATAGCACCCTTGATTCCAAAATAATCGTCCCTTACTTTTATGGGCTTTATGAGGGCACAAATCCCGATTATAAAGGCAATATTACATATATAGGAGCCCAGGGCATTTCCCACTGCCATATCTGTAAAGCCCTCATTGCTGGCAACTGACGACACAAAGAGTTCTGGCAGGGTAGTTGCCATACTCACTACGGTGGCACCAATTATTCCATAGGAAATTCCAGTCCTTTCCGCAATCCAAATTATAGAGTCTAAAAACCAATCCCCTCCTTTTACTATCATTACAAGGCCTAGAAGAAATAATAATAAGGTCAGAAAAATTCCATCTTATCACCCTAGCTTAGATTTATTTTTTACCAGCTATTATCCTATTATATTTTTACTTCCGGCCAATTATTACATTATGAATTTCAAAAACTTTAGGTCAGCATAGTCTATCTGAAATAGAAAAACACCCCAATTGAGGTGTCTTTAATATCTTGCTATTCCCATTCCAGAAGCCTTCTTTCTCCTTCCAGCTCCCTAATCTCCGTTATATCCTGACTGGCTTCCAATACTCCCTTGTAGTTTCCAGAGGAATCCCTCAGGGCAAAATACTGTATAAGTATCATCCTCCCCCTAAGATTAATCCAGAATGAGGCCGAATCTTCCTTACCTGTCCTAAAGGCATCGACTATCTCCTCTACTAGGTGAACTGACTCCGCTGGATGACACATGTTTACATCTCTGCCTATTACGGCTGGAGACCGTGGAAACAACCTGTCCTTTGGATTGGAGAAGTACCTAACCTTGTTGTCTTCATCTACAAAGGTAAAATCCACTGGCAGGGCATTGAAAATCAGCAGTATCTGCTCCATGGTGAGTTGGCCCGTATCCGTCTTAAATGTCATGCCGTCAAATTCTTCTAGCTCCAATTCTTCCTTCCCCTCCCTATCTATTGCAGGCGGATCGATAAAGGGAAATCCATATTCTATACTTTGCAAATTCATCTCCTCCCATTCCTCCCCTTCAATTACCTCCATGGCGGCGGGAAACAATATGTGTTCCTCCTTGTGAACGATGCCAAGCAGGGTAAAGAACAGTCTGCCTATTTGAATGTTAAACTCATTGTCGTCAAATCTGTCACTTTCAACGATTTTTTTCATATTTGCTATATCTTCTCTGGCCTCGTCGTGGAGGGACCACATTATGGTCAGACCGTGGAATATATCTTTTTTCTTTTCCATATAGGGAAAGAGTATGTTTTCCTTTTTCAAATAGTGGGCATCAAATTCCTCTAGTTCATTCAGCAGTCTCAAGAGTATGCCCCTCTTTTGCCTAACCTCTCTGTCTAGGAGCACTGGCCTTATTTGGTTTAATTTCTTTTCCAGTCCCCGATTTTCCCTCATCATAATGTCCAGAAAGCTATTTTCCTCAGGAGTCTCCCAACTGTATTCGCTAAGGGAGCTATGGAATACATTGATTACCCTGTCCAAAAACTCAAATATGTCCTTTGGCATATAGCCATCTTGCAACTTTGCATTAAACACCTCAAAGGCATCTTGGGGTGTCACATTATCCAGGTCGTCCTTGTATGAAAAATATAGGTTTCTACCCTCTTCCCTGTTGAAAACCCCATTTACGTAGTTTTTCAAATTTTCTATCCTTTCCCTATCCTTATCCATATGCCACCTCACTGATTTAATTTGCTAAACCCTCTATCTATTATATAATTTCCCTATTAATTGGTCAAATTATTAGACAATTGCTGTAACTAATTTAGCTGCCCTCAATTTAAAAATAAATTGAGGGCAGCCTCCTAGATATCCATGAACATCTTTATATCCTCTTGTACATTGGATATTGTTCCCATGCTGAAATTGTCCACTAGTACCTTTAGTACATTTGGTGAAATAAATGCTGGCAATGTTGGTCCTAGGTGAATATTCTTTACCCCTAGATATAATAGTGCAAGTAGCACTATCACTGCCTTTTGCTCATACCAGGCTATATTATAGGCTATGGGCAGGTCATTTATGTCATTTAGCTCAAATATCTCCTTTAATTTCATGGCTATTACTACAAGTGAGTAGGAATCATTGCATTGTCCTGCATCTAGTACCCTAGGTATGCCATTTATATCTCCTAGATTTAACTTATTATACTTGTATTTTGCACAGCCTGCTGTCAATATAACTGTGTCCTTTGGGAGTGCCTCTGCAAAGTCTGTATAGTAGTTTCTCTTGGACTGTCTGCCGTCGCAGCCGGCCATGACAAAGAACTTCTTTATGGCACCGGTCTTTACGGCGTCCACAATCTTATCTGCCAGTGCAAATACCTGTGCGTGGGCAAATCCCCCGACTATCTTTCCCCTCTCTATCTCTGTGGGAGCTGGAAGCCTCTTGGCGTGTTGGATTAGTTCTGAGAAATCCTTGGCCTCTCCATTTACCCTGTCTCCTATATGCTTAAATCCAGGGAAGCCCGATGTACCAGTGGTATATACCCTGTCTACATAGGAGGCATTTGGAGGCACAATACAGTTTGTCGTGAATAGGACTACACCGTTAAATTTCTCAAATTCTTCCTTTTGCTTCCACCAGGCATTGCCATAGTTGCCAACAAAGTGCCCATACTTTTTAAAGGCTGGATAGTAGTTGGCCGGCAACATCTCTCCATGGGTATATACATCTACTCCTGTCCCCTCTGTCTGCTCCAGTAGCTCCTCCATGTCCTTCAAATCGTGGCCTGATATCAATATGGCAGGATTGTTTCTAACTCCTATATTGACCTCTGTAATCTCAGGATTACCATAGGCTGAAGTATTTGCCTTATCCAGCAGGGCCATGACATCTACGCCGTATTTACCTGTTTCCAGGGTAAGGTCTAGGAGGTCCTCTAGGGATAGGCTATCGTCAAGGGTTGCCGCCATGGCACGCCTGATGAATTTGGGGATTTCCTTGTCTTCAAAGCCAAGGTTCATGGCATGTTCTGCATAGGCTGCCATTCCCTTTAGCCCATAGACTATTAATTCCCTAAGGGAGCGTATATCTTCATCCTTGGTAGCCAATATACCAACTTCCTCCCCACTTGCCTTATACTCTATTTCGTCCTTGGAATTAACTGAAAACGTAGATGCGTCGCCTAGTTTCCCTAGTTCCAGGCCCCTTCCAAGTAGTTCTGATTTTAGTTCATCCCTGGCCTTGAGGACTTCCTTTATCTTGTCAAAGAACCTATCCTTGTCAAAGTTTGCATTGGTTATAGTCATAAATAGGCCTTCTACTAAGAGTTTATCCACCTGGGGAATATCTATCTGGTTTTCA
>JBBAEY010000113.1:0-5300 GCA_041655755.1 Tissierellaceae bacterium | reverse complement strand
GAAGGGCATTGTAGCAGATAAGGGAAAACATCAGAATCCAGTTACAGGCTCAGGAGGAATGTTAATAGGTACAGTTGAAGAAATTGGACCAGCCCTAGAAGGTAAAACGGACCTGAAGGTGGGAGACAAGATCGCCACCCTAGTATCCCTGTCCCTGACACCCCTTCGCATCGACGAATTTAAGGAGATTAGGCCAGAAGTAGATCAGGTAGACATAGTAGGCAAGGCAATACTATTTGAATCGGGAATATATGCAGTAATACCAGAGGACCTGCCAGAGAACCTAGCCCTTTCAGTATTGGACGTAGCAGGAGCCCCAGCTCAGACAGCAAAACTTGTAAAGCCTGGCGACACAGTAGTCGTCATAGGGGGAACAGGAAAGTCGGGCATGCTCTGTCTATACGAGGCAAAGAAGAGGGCAGGAGTCACAGGAAAGGTAATATGTATTGGCTCTAGAGACAAGACACTGGAAAGGGTAAAGGGTGCAAATCTGGCAGATGTATACATTAAGGCCAACGCCACCAATGCAGTAGAAATACTCGAAAAAATAAAAGAGGCAACAGATGGAGAAATGGCGGATATAGTAATTAACACAGTCAATATACCAAATACAGAGATGTCCAGCATACTAAGCTGTAAGGACAGGGGAATAGTATATTTCTTTAGTATGGCAACTAGTTTCACAAAGGCTGCCCTAGGGGCAGAGGGAGTAGGCAAGGACGTGACCATGATCGTAGGAAACGGCTATACCAAGGATCACGCTGCCATATCATTAGAACTCATGAGAGAATCGGAAAGCCTAAGAAAGATATTCACAGAGCTTTATGCTTAAAACTTTGAAAAGGAGTTGTTAAGAGTGCGTAATTTTAAGGATATTGAGATTTGGAAGGACGTCACCCAAGAGCAATGGGACGACTGGAAATGGCAGGTAAGAAATAGGATAACAGACGTGGAGACCCTAGGCAAGGTAATCAACCTTACAGACAAGGAAAAAGGAGACATAGGGGAGGTAATGACAAAATTTAGGGCTGCCATAACACCCTATTATGCGTCATTAATGGATCCGGACGATCCCCATTGTCCAGTAAGAATGCAGGCAGTACCAACCATATCAGAGACACATATTAGCTCAGCGGACCTAGTAGACCCCTTGGACGAAGACGAGGACTCACCAGTACCGGGAATCACCCATAGGTATCCCGATAGGGTCCTATTCCTAATAACAGACCAATGTTCCATGTACTGTAGGCACTGTACCAGAAGGAGATTTGCAGGCCAGCACGACATGGGAGTTCCAAGGGATAAAATCGACGCAGGTATAGAATACATCAGAAATACACCACAGGTAAGAGACGTACTTTTATCAGGTGGAGACGCCCTCTTGGTATCAGACAATCTGCTAGAGTATATAGTAAAGAGCCTAAGGGACATTCCTCATGTGGAAATCATAAGAATCGGCTCTCGTACACCAGTAGTAATGCCACAGAGGATAACAGACGACCTAGTAAACATGCTGAAGAAATACCATCCCGTATGGTTAAATACCCACTTCAACCATCCAAAGGAAATAACACCTACCTCCATAGCAGCCAATGAAAAAATGGCTAATGCAGGTATTCCACTAGGGAACCAATCAGTACTCCTAAGGGGGGTCAACGACTGTCCAGAGACTATGAAGGAGCTAGTTCACGGATTGGTTAAGATGAGAGTAAGGCCTTACTATATCTACCAATGTGACCTGTCACTGGGTATAGAGCACTTTAGGACAAAAGTCTCCAAGGGAATAGAAATAATCGAATCCCTAAGAGGACATACATCGGGCTTTGCAGTGCCAACATTCGTAGTAGATGCACCTGGCGGTGGAGGAAAGATTCCAGTAATGCCACAATATGTAATCTCCCAGTCTCCAAATAAGATAGTATTGAGAAACTATGAAGGAATAATCACCACCTATACAGAGCCAGACTATATAGACGAAGGATGCAAGGACAAGAAGGAGTCCACGTCCACAGGAGTAGCCAGTCTCTTTGAAGGACCAGAAGTCAAATACCTAGAGCCAAGCTACCTAGAGAGAAGGCATAGGGGAGACAAGTAAAGCCACTTGTGTAAGCGAGTAAAGGAGTAGTATATGATTGAGCTAATAAGAGGTAAATACAAGACCATATCCATAGTAGGCATGGCGAAAAACAGCGGCAAAACCGTAGCCCTGAACTATCTAATAGAAGAAGCAATAGAAAACGATGTCCCCCTTGGAATTACCTCCATAGGACGGGACGGGGAAATCTTAGACATAGTAACGGAAACGGAAAAACCTCCAATATTCGTAGAAGAGGACACCTTTATCGCCACAGCCTCGGGGATCTTGGATTTGGGCGACGCCAATATAGAAATCCTAAAAGCCACAGACTATATGACACCTCTAGGCCAAATAATTATAGGAAAGGTAAGGCAGGGGGGCTATGTGCAAATAGCAGGCCCCCAGCGCCTATCCGAAATAAGGAAGGTGGCAGATACCATGCTCAGTCTAGGAGCAGAATTTGTAATCATAGACGGGGCCTTGGATAGGTTTTCACAGGCAGCCCCAGCAGTATCAGAAGCCACCATACTGTCCACAGGAGCAGTGATTTCAAGGGATATAAATATAGTAATAGAAAAAACCCTCCATAGGGTAAAGACCCTTAGCCTTCCAAAAATAGAAGGAGAGGAAATAAGGGAAAGTATCAGGCAAATCATGGAGAGGGGACAAATAGCCACAATAGATTTAGAAAACAAGATAGAGATTATTCCCCTTAAGACAGCCTTGAATTCAGGCCATATAATCGGAGACCATATAAAAGACAAGGTCAAGTATCTGGTAATACCAGGTTCCCTAGTGAAAAGCACCCTAGAAGACCTAATCAAATCCACAAGAAGATACGGGGACATAGAAATAATAATAGGAGATGGCAGCAAGGTGTTTATAGAAGCGAGGGACTGGGTGAGATTTGTACGACAGGGAATAAAAATAAGGGTACTAGATGAAATCAAATTAATAGGGATTACGGTAAATCCATATGCTCCAGCAGGATACTATTTCGACCCTAGGGATTTCTTGGCAAAGATGAAATCCTACATAAAGCACATACCTGTAATGGACCTAGTACTAGGCGGTGAATAAGATGGTTTTCATGGACGAAAGGACAAGGGAAGCCCTAGATTTTCAGTATGTATTGAATATGATAAAGACCCTAACGCCCTATGGAAACATGTTCAAGAGGCGTTTAAAGGCCTTTAAACAGGGAGAAGAAGATAAATTAATCAGTGAATTAAATAAGATAGAAGGCCTATTGGATATAGGAAATAACAAGGAAATCATGGGGGCAATAGATGGCATCTTCAGCCACATAAAGGACCTAAGGGCCTCCATAAGACGTGGAATGGAAGGTTTTATCCTAACGGAAGTAGAATTGTTTGAGATAAAAAACTTCCTTTATTTAATCAGGGACCTATCAGGACTCATGGAAAAATACCAAATCCCAGTATTTGATGACACGGACATAAGGCCCATAGGTGAATTAGAGAAGATACTGGACCCTGAAAATACTGGAACCTGGACATTTTATATATACGACGCCTATTCAGAAGAGCTGAAAGGCATCAGAAGGAAAAAGCAGGATTTAGAAAAAGAAATAAGGCGGGAAAAGAAGGCCGTAAAGGAAAAGATAAAAGAGGAACTGGGGCTAAATCTAAGGCCAGATTCTTCCCTAGTAGTATCAAAGGACGACAGGGAATTAATAGAAAAAATAGAGGCCTCCCCCTACCTAAACTATGTATCGGAAACCTATATGACCGTAAAATTTGCCATAAGGCCGGGAGAAGGGCTCAAGACCCTGGAAAACCAACTCCTCCTATTGAGGGATAGGGAAGAAAGGGAGGAGCTAAGGATAAGGGAGGACCTATCCAAGGAAATAGGCAAGAGAAATAGGGCAATCTATAGGAATATGGGCAGCATAGGAAGGCTGGATTTGCTACTAAGCAAGGTTCGATTTGCCTTGGAAGTCCGCGGAGTCAAGCCGGAGATTACAGACAGGAGAATAATAAAAATAGAAGAGGGAATCCACCTGAAACTAGAGGAAATATTAAGGGCCAAGGAACTCAAGTTTACCCCCATAAGCCTAGAAATCAAAAGTGGGGTCACCTGCATTACGGGGGCAAATATGGGGGGAAAGACCATAAGCCTGAAGCTCCTAGGCCTCCTATCGGCCATGGCCCAGTACGGTCTATTCGTCCCAGCCAAGTCCATGGTCTATGGCCTAAACAAATTCATCATATCCTCCATAGGGGATATGCAGTCTGTAGACTCGGGGCTTTCCACCTTTGGCGGAGAGGTAAAAATAGTGCAAAAAGCCATATCCATGTCCCATGAAAAGGGGCTAATCCTCATAGACGAGCTGGCAAGGGGTACAAATCCAGAGGAGGGCTATGCCATATCCAGGGCCATAGTATCCTATCTAAGGGACAGGGACTCCATTAGCCTCTTGACCACCCACTACGACAATATAGCAAATCTAGAGGGCCTAGTCCACCTACAGGTCATAGGACTGTCGAGATTGGATTTTGAAAAATTGGCACTGGAAATATCAAAGGACGACAAGATGGAGATAATCAACAAATACATGGATTATAGGCTAAAACTAGTAGATAAGGACACAGCCATACCCAAGGATGCCCTAAATATAGCCAGAATTATGGGATTGGAGTCGGAAATCATCAAAGAGGCAGAGAAACACCTGAAATATTAAAGGGATAAAAAAGAGGGAGGTAATGAAAATGTCGAAGTTAAATCTCGATCAGAACTTAATAGACAGCTCTAGAAAGGCCGCCAAAAATATTGCAGAAGAAGTCCAGAAATTCATAGACGACCATACAACAGCAGCCACGGAGAGAACCATAGTGAGGCTCCTTGGAGTAGACGGGGTAGACGAAATAGACAAACCCCTGGCAAATGTAGTCGTAGACAATATAAAAGAAGGCGGAGGACTGGAAAGAGGTGCAGCCTATTGGATGGGGAATGCAGTCCTCAGTACAGGCCTTTCAGCCCAGGAAGTAGCGGAGAAGATAGCCATAGGGGAAATAGACATAACAAAAATCCCAGCCCAAGATGAGGAAAAGATAAGGGAAAAGATTGGGGAAATAGCCGAAGCTACAGCGGATAAGATCAAGGGCAACAAGGAAAAGAGAGAAGACTATTTAAGAACCATAGGAGAAGGCAAAAAACCCTACCTATACGTCATAGTTGCCACAGGAAACATATACGAAGA
>JBBAEY010000112.1:0-5400 GCA_041655755.1 Tissierellaceae bacterium | reverse complement strand
ATTTATATTCAGTTATTTTTTGACTTAAATAAAGGGTGGTGAATTTAGTAATGAAAATTACTGATGTGAGGCTGAGAAAAATCTCAGATGAAGGAAAAATGAAGGCCATTGTCTCGGTTACCTTTGACGATGAGTTTGTTGTCCACGATATCAAGATAATCGAGGGACAAAACGGGCTATTTGTAGCCATGCCCAGTAGAAAAATGGCAGATGGGGAGTTTAGGGACATAGCCCATCCTATTAATGCCGAGACTAGGCAAAAAATTCAAGATGCAATTTTTGAAGAGTATGAAAAATCCTTAGCAACAGAGTAAAAGGGAGCCATTGGCTCCTTTTTACTTTATGATTTTGTCAAATTTTACAAATTTCCCATTTCCCTGTGGACTTATATTGTAAATAAGATAAAATATTATTTGAAAGACAAATAAAGACGAGGTGTAATGAATGAATATTTCTATTATATTGGCGGCAGGCCAGGGGACTAGAATGAAATCCAAAAAGAACAAGGTCCTACATACGGTATGCGGTAAGCCCATGTTGGAATATGTAATCAGGGCAAGCGAGGGTGCCCAAGTGGAAAAAAACATCGTGATAGTTGGACGAGATGGAGAAGAGGTAAGGGAATATTTCAAGGGAAAGGCTGTGAAATTTAAGAGCCAGCCCATAGGGGAGGAAGAGCCCTATGGAACGGGCTTTGCAGTCATGCAGGCAGTAGAGTATATAGAAGATGACAGTACAGTCCTAATCCTTACAGGGGATATACCACTCATAAGAGACCGTACAATTGAGAATTTATTTAAATATCACAATGACAATGGACTTGATGCAACAGTCCTTACGGCAATCTTGGAAGATACCGCTGGCTATGGTAGGATAGTGAGGGAACAAGGCGGTGATATATCAAAGATAGTCGAAGAAAAGGATGCCAGCCCAGAGGAAAAGGCTATAAAGGAAATAAATTCCGGCATATTTTGCTTTAGGGGTCGACTCCTAAAGTATGCCCTAGGCAAGATAGACAATGCAAATGCACAAGGGGAATACTACCTTACAGATGTAATAGAGATACTGAAAAATGATGGTTATAGGCTAGGAGCCTATATAATTGAGGATCCTATTGAAATCCACGGCGTTAATTCCCGCAGCCAATTGGCATTTAGCGAGGAAATAATGAGAAGGAGGATAAATGAATTCCATATGGACGAGGGAGTCACAATTGTCAATCCGGATAGTACTTATATTGAAGACGGGGTCAAAATAGGAAGGGATACTACTATTTATCCGGGAGCAGTAATCGAGGGCAATACAGAAATCGGGGAAGATTGCATAATCAGCGGAGATACTAGGATAATGGACAGTATCATAGGGCCAAGGGTTACCATAAGGTCTTCCTGTCTTGAAGCTAGTACAGTAGGTCAGGGAACGACTATAGGACCCTATGCCCACCTGAGGCCAAATTCCAAGATAGGAAAAGATGTCAGTATAGGAAACTTTGTAGAGGTGAAGAATTCAAACATAGGTGATAATACCAAGGCCAATCACCTAGCATATATAGGTGATGCTGATATTGGATATAATGTAAATATAGGCTGTGCAGTTGTATTCGTCAACTACAATGGCAAGGAGAAGTTCAGGTCCACCGTTGGAGACAAGGCCTTTATAGGCAGCAATTCAAATTTAATTGCGCCTGTTGAGCTAGAGCCCTGGGCCTATGTAGCCGCAGGCTCAACCATTACAAAGCAGGTAAAGGAAGGAGAGCTCTCCATAGCCAGAGCTCGGCAGGTGAACATACCCAAGTGGGTTGAGAGAAAAGGCTTAAAAAAATAAGGAACTTAGGAGGAAAACAGATGAATTTATGTATGGATGGTATGAAAATCTTTTCGGGCAATGCCAATAGGGACTTGGCTGAAAAAATATGTAGGGAGCTAATCAAACCCTTGGGGATTTGCGATGTAAATAAATTTAGCGATGGGGAAATAAACGTAAATATCAGTGAAACCGTCAGGGGAATGGATGTCTTTATAGTACAGCCTACTAATACTCCAGTAAACGACAATCTAATGGAAACCTTAATATTGATTGACGCAGTGAAGAGAGCCTCTGCTGGACGAGTAAATGCTGTACTGCCCTACTATGGCTATGCTAGGCAGGATAGGAAGACCAAGGCCAGGGAGCCAATTACAGCAAAGCTAGTGGCAAACCTATTGACTACTGCTGGTGCAGACAGGGTAATCAGTATGGATCTCCATGCCGCACAGATACAGGGTTATTTTGACATACCTGTCGACCATTTATCTGGAGTTCCAATTTTGGCAGAATACTTCAGGGAAATAGTAGGTCAGGAAACAGTAGTAGTATCTCCCGATTTGGGAGGGGTAACGAGGGCTAGATCCTTTGCAAATCTACTAGACCTACCCATTGCCATCATAGAAAAGAGAAGGCCAAAGGCCAATGTTTCAGAGGTCATGAATGTCATAGGGGACATAGATGGAAAAGATGTCATCCTAGTGGACGACATCATAGATACTGCAGGCACCATAACAAAGGCTGCATCTGTACTGAAAAACTTTGGTGCTAAAAAGGTCTATGGCTGTGCTACTCACGGAGTCTTATCTGGTCCAGCCATAGAGAGGATTAAAAATTCCGAGCTTGAGAAATTTATCATTACAGACACCATACCTCTTCCAGAGGAAAAGAGAATTGACAAGATTGAGGTGGTATCAGTGGCCCCCTTATTTGCAGAGGCCATTAAGAGAATCCACGACAACGAATCCGTCAGCAAATTATTTGAGTAATTAGGGGTTGATTTTTTGTTTGTAGTTGTAGGATTGGGTAATCCAGGCAGGGCTTATGCCCAAACCAGGCATAATATAGGATTTAATACCATAGATATATTGGCAAAGAGGAATAATATAAAAATTAATAAGATTAAATTCAAATCGGTATATGGGGAAGGATCCATAGGTGGGGAAAGGGTATTTTTGGTTAAACCCCAGACCTACATGAATAACAGTGGACTAGCAGTCAGGGATATTTGCAACTTCTACAAGATAGACATGGAAAATCTAATAATCCTAGTAGACGACATAGATATTGATTTTGCAGCGGTAAGGATAAGAAGAAAGGGAAGTGCAGGCTCCCACAATGGCTTGAAGTCAATTATATACCAGCTACAGAGAGATGATTTTCCCAGGGTGAAAATTGGCATAGGCAAGAAGGGCGACTATGAGGACCTGGCAGATTTTGTATTGAGCAAGTTTAGAAAAGAAGAGCAAGAAATAATAGAGGCCTCCCTATTGACGGGGGCAGAGGCAGTAGAGACTATCATTGAAAAGGGCATAGATAATGCCATGAACCAATTTAATATCAAAGCCAATGGAGCCCAGGAATAAACCTGGGCTTAGGGTCTTTTATTGAGGAGTGAGACTTATGCAGGATTTCATAGCAGATCCCTTGAATAATTTAGATACATATAAGAAACTGAAGTCAGATATAGAGAAGGGAATAAACCCCATAGCTACCTATGGTATCACAGATGAAAGTATAGGTCACTTTCTCCATGCCCTAAAAGTTCATACAAACAGGCAAATTCTCTTAATTAGCTACAATGAAATGAGAAGCAGGAAGATTTACGAGGATTTAAAGGGTCTTGGTAACGTGGACAGCGTCCTTTTCCCAAAAAAAGACATCCTATTTTACGACATAGATGCCTTTAGTAATGAAAGCTCAAATGAAAGGCTGGGAGTTATATCAAGACTGGCAGAGGGAGAAGGGTTATTGGTAATCTCTTCCATAGAGGCCATACTGGATAAGCTAATATCCAAGGAGGTCTTTAAGGCCCAGTCTAAGTCTATCTCCCTAGGAGAGGAAATAGACCTAGATAGCATAAGGGTCTGCCTAGTAGAAAATGGCTATGAAAGCGTAAGCATGGTAGAGGCAGTGGGACAATTTAGCATCAGAGGGGGTATTTTAGACTTTTTCCCTCCCCATAGTCCTAATCCATTTAGGATTGAATTTTTTGATGTAGAAGTGGATTCCATAAGGACCTTCGACGTCTTAAATCAAAAATCAAGGGAGATTCTGGACCGGGTCTTTATATCTCCCGTAAAGGAAATATTAATATTAGACGAGTTTAGGGACGCAGTTGCAAGTAGCCTAGAGGCCGATATGAATAGGGCACTGTCTAGGTCCAAGGGAAATATAATAGAAAAAAACAATATAGAAAACAAGTTTGGCAGGTATGGAGAATACCTAAGGGAGGGCTTGTTTTTGTCCAATAGGGACATGGTAGTTCCCTATATCCCCCCCCACTATATATCTTCTATCCTAGATTTTTTAAGAGAGGATGCCCTTGTCTTCATAGATGAGCCTAGAAGGATTGAAGAAGGCGTCAAGGGCCTAGAAGAGGATTTTAAAATAAAATTTGCTGACCTCTATGAAGTGGGGGAGCTCCTATCTAGTCACGAGGAGATTAGATTTGACTATGGCCATATCTTAAGGGGTCTCAAGGCGAAAACCTGTGTTACAAGCAGTGCACTCTTGAGTTCTAATAGGGATTTTGAGCCCAGATCAGTTCTTAATTTTTCAGTAAAGGGAATGCAGTCCTATCACAATAAAATGGAAATCCTAAAGGATGACCTGGAACACTTTAAATATAGGGGCTACAAAATTGTTATATTGTCCGGCACAGAGGAGAGGGGCAGGAGATTGAAAGATAGCCTGCTATCTATGGGTATTGAGGCCAATCTAATGACAAATAGGGCTGTAGACATTAAATCCTCCCAGTTGTATATTACTCCAGGGAGTATTTTTGGGGGATTCGAATACCCCAATTTAAAATTTCTCCTAATCAGCGACAAGGAAATATTTGGAGCAGGAAAGAAAAGGTCGTCTAAGCAGAAGAAAAAGGATCCTGCAAGGGTAATCAGCCTTTCGGACCTAAAGGTAGACGACTATATCGTCCACGAGAATCACGGTATAGGCAGATATGAAGGCATCGAACAGCTTAATATACAGGGTGTAAAGAAGGACTATTTGACCATAAAATATAAGGGTGCAGATAAGTTATATGTACCTATAGATCAGATGAATTTAATTCAAAAGTATATAGGTTCCGATAGCATTAAACCAAAGGTCAATAAATTGTCAAGTGCAGACTGGGTTCGAACCAAGGAAAGGGCCAAAAAGGCAGTGGAGGATATGGCTTTGGAATTGCTTGAACTATATGCAAAGAGGGAAAATGGGAAGGGCTTTGCTTATTCCGAGGACGGACAATGGCAGAGGGAATTTGAGGACCTATTTCCCTATGAGGAAACTGAGGGTCAGCTTAGGAGCATAGAAGATATTAAAATGGATATGGAAGGGCAAAAACCAATGGATAGACTTCTGTGCGGAGATGTGGGA
>JBBAEY010000111.1:0-5573 GCA_041655755.1 Tissierellaceae bacterium | reverse complement strand
AAAAAGCAATACTGGTAAGGCAGGAAACATCACCTGAAGACATAGAGGGCATGATTGCTTCTGAAGGGATTTTAACGGCCCGCGGGGGCATGACATCCCATGCGGCTGTAGTAGCTAGGGGTATGGGTAAATGCTGTGTGGCAGGATGTAGCGAAATTAGGGTATCTGAAGAGCTTAAGACAATGAGGGTTAAGGATAAGACCTATTATGAAGGTGATTTTATTTCCTTGGATGGAAGCACAGGGATGGTCTACGAAGGAGAAATAGAAAAAATCCAGCCAAGTCTTGGTGGAAGCTTCGGGGAATTTATGGAATGGGTAAATGATACTAAGACCATGGGAGTCAGAACCAATGCAGACAATCCAAAGGACTCCGCACAAGCAGTAGAATTTGGTGCCGAAGGAATTGGACTTTGCAGGACAGAGCATATGTTTTTTGAGGAGTCCAGGGTCAAATCAGTAAGAAAGATGATATTGGCAAATAATATAGAAGAAAGAAAAGCCGCCTTAGCAGAGCTACTACCTGTACAAAGACAGGATTTCTATGAAATATATGAGGTAATGGGAGATAGACCCGTTACTGTAAGGCTATTAGATCCGCCCCTACATGAGTTTTTACCTGCAAAGGAAGATGATATAAGAGACCTAGCCAAGGCCATGAATGTAGAATATGAAATCCTAAAGGATAGGATTGAAGAATTATCTGAATTTAATCCAATGCTTGGTCATAGAGGATGCAGGCTAGCTATTACCTATCCAGAGATTTATAGGATGCAGGTGAGGGCCATTATTGAGGCAGCCCTAGATATTAAGGAAAATGGGAACAAGGGTATATATCCAGAGATTATGATTCCCCTAGTAGGACATGTGGAGGAATTGAGGCTTGTGAAGAAGGAGCTATTGGAGGAAATCAACCTAGTCTTTGAAGAGAGAGACAATAGCTGTAAATACATGATTGGGACTATGTTAGAAGTCCCTAGGGCTGCAATTACAGCAGACGAGATAGCAACTGAAGCTGAATTCTTTAGCTTTGGGACCAATGATTTAACCCAGATGGGATTTGGATTTTCCAGAGATGATGCTGGCAAATTCTTGGGAGAGTATGTAGAAAAAGGAATATTTGCAAGGGATCCATTTGAGGCAATAGACCAAAAGGGCATTGGCAAACTAATGGAATTTGCCATAGAATATGGGAGAAGGACAAACCCAGACTTGCATCTTGGAATCTGTGGGGAGCACGGTGGAGAACCATCGTCGGTAGAATTTTGCCACCAAATAGGCCTAGACTATGTAAGCTGCTCACCATTTAGGGTTCCCATAGCAAGACTTGCAGCGGCTCAGGCAGAAATAAATTATCCAAGAAGAAAATAATTCAAGTACGATAAATTAATATAGGTATATTATAAGGGTATGATCCACTATCTTAGATGGATTGTACCCTTTACTTTTATTGTAATTAATAAGAATAATATAATGCAATAAAAATAAATAGACAATTTACTGTTCACTTCATGTCGTTAGATATGATTACACATATCATCTATCTGAAAATAATAAATCATAAGGATTATTTTTGAAATTTCCCTTGACATTACTACATTCGTGTAGTAGAACAAAACCACTACGCAAGTGTAGTGAAATTGTCGCAGACATGCGCAATGAATGGAGGGTGTACACCATGATTAATTTTCAAAAACTATCAGAAACGGAAATGGAAGTGATGCAGGTTATTTGGGCTTCCGACAATCCCATTACATCTGGCGAACTGCTTGATATTTTTGCACAGAAAAAGGGCAAGAAGTGGAAAGGGCAAACAATTGCAACCTTTCTTGCAAGGCTGGTTGAAAAGGGTGTCCTGATTTCTATAAAATAAGGTCGGGCGAATATTTACAAGCCTCGCATATCGCCGGAAGAATATCGGAGCCATGAAGCAAAGACCCTATTAGAAAATTTGTATGAGGGTTCGGTTAAAAGTTTACTGACAACGCTCTATGACGGTAAGAAGTTGACAAAAGATGAAATGATTGAATTGAGGCATTGGTTCGCAGAAAAGGTAGGTGAAAAGAATGAATAATCTGTTTTCAACTCTCCTTGCCATGTCTATTACGGGAAGTGTAGTTGTCGGATTAATGTTATTACTCCGACCAGTGACGGCGAAAATCTTTCCCGTAAAATGGCAATACTGGATTGGAAAAATGGCAATTGTCTTTTTTCTCCTGCCCGTTTTCCTCATTGCTGGAAAATTCCCTTTGGTTCAGCCTATAATAGAAAGCTATCCCGTAGAACCACCTATCATTCAGAAAGCACCACCAACATTATCATCAAATAATTTTGTGGACACAATAGATACTCTGGCGGAGAAGCATTTGACGATTGAATTGACACAAGCTACTTTGTTCATTTGGTTTGTGGGTGCGATGATATTTGCCAGATGGCATTTGCATTGCTACCGTAGGTTTTCTAAACAGCTTTGGACTGACAGCTTTCCCGTATCTGGGGATACCACAACTGCTGTTCTGCTTTCCTCATGCAAAGTGGAATTAGGTATTCGCAGCGAAGTAACAGGCCCTCATCTACACTTTAGTTTAATTATTGACGGCGAGTACATTGATCCGATGAGCATTTTCTCATCGGAAATTCACTATCGACAAAGATAATTTTGATGGTGTGGGTAGTGGTTGGCAGTAATTTTTATTTTGGCATCTAATAACTTATCATCAACTAATCAGAGCTAGGGGTTTATTTGACGAGCTCTGATCTTTTGATAGGGGAGTTTTCATGAAAAGGTAATGGGTTATAGGACTATAGGTATATTTGTCTTAAGGGATATAATTACAAGAAATTTTGGAAAGGGTGAATATAAATGAATAACAATAAAATACTTATCGGGATTTGTGCAATACTTTTATTTTTTATTGGAGGTTTTATTTGGTGGAATATTTCAAGTTCAACAACCAAGAATTTACCCGCAAACATATTGCTAGAAACGCCAAATACAATACCACCATCCATTATAGTGGATGGGGAAATTTATTCATCAACTGATATAGAGAGTCCTATTGCTCCAGATAAGAGTGAAAAATACTATTTTGAGCCTAATATTTCGATAATTGAGGATGAAAATAGAGCCTTTATATTTAAATCCTACTATAGTTAATGGAGTACATAGAGTATTTATAGTAAAAGAGTTGATTATCTACCCTATTTCATATATAATAAAGTCAGAAAGTGTGAATATCAGAAAGGATGATAAATATGTTAATAGAGATGAGAGGAAGATCACAAATTACAATTCCAGCAGAGATGGTAAAAAATCTTGGTATTAAGGAAGGAGATCAGTTTGAAGTTGTTGAAAAAGATGGTGGCATTTTCCTTTGTCCTGTAGTTGTTTATCCCAAAAAAGAAATGGTCCGCATTGCAAAGCTTATTAAAGAAACAGATGCTGACTATAAAAGTGGTAAATTAAAGACTTACGATGAGGTTGATAAAATGTTCGAGGATATGGGGATTAATATAGATGATATTTAAAATTGTTGCAACCAGAACCTTTGAAAAAAGTTTAAAAAGACTTACTTCCATAGAACAAAAACAAGTAGCTGAAAAGCTTAAAATACTCCAAACAAATCCACGCCACTCATCCTTACGAACCAAAAAGATAAAAGGATTTGAAGGCTTATTTGAATGCAGTGTAAATATGGATATACGAATACTTTGGAGGTATGAAGGATCTGAAATTATTGTTACTTTGGATATAGGACATCATTCAATCTTAGATAAAATATAAATAAAAACTTGTTTCATAATGATTTAAAATCGAGATAGGTCTATTATACTAACACTAGCCCAGGCACAATTAACAAATCCAAGAAAATAGAAGTTGTATAGTAGGAAAAGATGGCCCCTTTTATCGGGACTATTGACTAAAGTAAAGAGGGTATTGCATTTAAGTTTATAGTGCAATACCCTTCTGTTCCTTTAATATTAAGAGATGCAATTTATATAATATTTATTTAAAAACAAGGACAATATTGGAACGAAAGCTCTGCATTGCCTGTATGTCGTATTTATTGTATAATACTTGCAAATGCAATCCACCTTTGCTGAGAAAAATAGTTAGGCATAAAATCTACTTATAGCCAACCATTTATATTAAATGACAGTATGTTTGGTGGGGCTTATATATGCTCTGGAAGGAATTTCTAGGAGGCGATTGGAATCAAACGACTATTAATTATATCCATTATTATAATAATAGCCCTAGGTGGCTGTAGCAAAGAGATTAAACCCCAGAAAGTTATAGAGTCTGAATTTGAGAAATCAGAGGCATTGCTTATTATGAAGCGTGCATGGAGACCCGTTTACGATATGAAAGGTGCTAGTAATGAAGTAAAGCCAGATATTAAGGTGAAGTCGAGGGAGGAATTTTTTGAAAGCTTTGATTTTACATATATGAGTGAACGGTTGATAGACAGTGTTATATACGACAATATAATTAAATATGATAGCAATGATAGAAATAATATCCCTGTAGAGGCCAAAGACGATGAAGGATATATCTTATACAAAGATGGCATTTATATACCAACTGTACATGATGAGGGGGTTTATATTGAAAGGGCATTTTTGAGGGACAGCAGATATAGTGAAAAATATTCATTTTTGGATAAAATTGAGCTGGTAGTAGTAGAGAGAAGCGGTGAAAATGTGAAGGGAACTATATCAGGTTTCCAAAGAACAAATATATTTAGGAAAAACGAAGAGGATGAGTGGTTTTTATATTCAATAGAAGGGTTCGTTTCATACGGCATATAGAATATATAATGTTGAACTTAATCCTAGAAAGACGCGTTGAAATAGTTCAGAGGCATTGGACTAATCTTTGATATGCGATTTGCTGCCTATAAGATATGGTCTGAATCGTATACGAAGTTGTCATTCCGAGCAAGGCGAGGAATCTTAAGGTCAAAGTAAAGATTCTTTGTCGCAGGCTCCTCAGAATGACAAATCCACTGACGACAGATAATATACATATAGGGTCATATGAATAGAATTATACGAGGCTGTCATTCCGAGCAAAGCGAGGAATCTAAGGGTCAAAGTAAAGATTCTTCGTCGCCAACTCCTCAGAATGACAGATTTACTGGCAGTCCAGATGATTATACATATAGGGTCATATGAATAGAATTATACGAAGTTGTCATTCCGAGCAAGGCGAGGAATCTTAAGGCCAAGGCAAGATTCTTCGTCGCCAGCTCCTCAGAATGACAAATCCACTGACGACAGATAATATACATATAGGGTCATATGAATAGAATTATACGAGGCTGTCATTCCGAGCAAAGCGAGGAATCTTAAGGTCAAAGTAAAGATTCTTTGTCGCCAGCTCCTCAGAATGGACAATCTATTGACTACAGATCCAATATTAAAGGACAAAAAATAATAGTGAATAGGTGGTATGTAAATGATAAACTAGAATTGACAGTTTCCGATAATTAAGAATTGACAGTTCATCTCTAATTTTATCATAATAAAATCTTTCAAAGTAGAAATACTTTTAAAAACTTTTCAAGTTTT
>JBBAEY010000110.1:0-5645 GCA_041655755.1 Tissierellaceae bacterium | reverse complement strand
ATAGACTATGGCATTATTTTGGTAATCATAGGACTTGTATTTGTATTGGGTACAAAGGTTAAAAGTATCAAATCCCAAAAGTCAGTAGGGAATGGAGGTATCCTAAATACAAGGAGAGAAATCACATTAAAGATAGAGGACGTAAGGAAATATTCAGTAGACTCCATAAATATTGGAGACAATATATATTCTGATGACACCAATTATTACTTTGGAAAGATTAGGGATATAGAAATTGAAGACTCCTACCTAATCCTTGTAAAGAACAATGGGGAGATAATAGAGACTAGAAGCCCTGACAGATATAATATTATCTTAAAGGTGGATTGCAATATTCTGGACAGGACCAGTGGGTATTTTGCAGAGGGGATTACGGAGGTTAAGGTCAATTCTACAGGAAAATATAAAACGATTGGCTTATTATTTACTGCGATTACGCAAAGTATAGGGGAGTAGATTTAAATGGGCAAGGAGCAAAAAGTTATCTTACAGGCCCTGATGGGTTTAGATATTGGGGGGGCCGAAACTCATGTTGTGGAACTATCTATTGAGCTCAGAAAAAGGGGCTATAGGGTCATCGTTGCCTCTAATGGTGGAGTATATGAAAGCACATTAAAGAATAATGGGGTAGAACTAGTCAAGGTACCCCTGCACACAAAGAATCCACTGGCAGTTATAAAATCCATTAGATTACTTTATAATATTATCAAGAAAGAGAATATAAATCTGGTACATGCTCATGCCAGAATTCCAGCATTTATCTTATCACTATTACAAAAACAATTGGCTTTTACAATGTTTACCACTGCCCATGGGATATTCCATGTAAACTTCCTGTTAAAATACATAACCAGATGGGGCGACCAGGTATTTGCAGTCAGTAAAGAGGTAAAGAATTATTTGCTTGAAAATTATTCGGTAGAAGAGAGCTCCATACATGAAAATATTAATGGCATCAATTTGGAAAAATTTAAGAGCCTTGTCAATGTGGAAGAAAATGAATACATTGTACACGTGAGCAGACTGGAAGGAAATACCAGCATGATTGCGAACCTCTTAATTGAGTATGGGAAAAACCATAGGGATAGGAAGCTTATAATTGTAGGCGGAGGCGAGGAATTAGATGGACTGAGAAAAAGTGCCCATGATTTTGACAATATACACTTGCCGGGCAAGAGTACAGATGTAGGTGACTATTTAGGTAAGGCTAGGGTTTTTATTGGTGTAGGCAGGGCTGCCCTGGAGGCTATGAGTTGCAATATACCCGTCATATTGGCTGGGACCTTTGGCTATTTGGGACTCCTAAGGGAAGACAATATCGATTTTGCTGCTGTAAACAACTTTTCAGCCAGATATACAAATGAAATAAATTATGAAGCCCTGAGTATGGATTTGGACCAAATATTTGATAATAAGGACCAGTTAGATTATTCCTGGGAAAGGAAATACATAGAGAAAAACTACTCTTTAGATTTAATGACAGATAAATATGAAGAGGTTTATAAACTCTATCTGGAGGATAAATATGAAGAGGGTTAAAAGCTTAATAATTGGATACTATGGATCCGACAATATTGGCGATGAAATGCTATTAAAGGCCAGTATAGACTTGCTAAATAGGGTATATGAGCATCCAGAGATTACAGCAATCACCTATAGTGTAATGGATACAAGGGAAAAACATAAGATAAATGGTATAAGCAGAAATAAATACTTTGAAATAGTCAGGGCTATAGGGAACTCCGACATAGTCATAGGCGGCGGAGGTTCCATGCTGCAAAATGTAACTAGCAATAGGTCTTTAATCTACTATTTGACAATCTTATTTTTGGCGACGATAATGGGAAAAAAAGTCCTGCTACTGGGGAATGGTATAGGTCCATTGAGGGGTGGTTTTTTTAAAAAAATTACCCTGATAGTATTGAGGCGATTAGATGCCCTTGTACTCAGGGACCGAGAATCATATGAATTTTTAAGGGATCATGGGTTAAGGAATATATATTTGGGAAATGACCTAGCATTTACCTTAAAATTTGATCGGGTAGCTAGTCAGCCCGGGAAAATTGCCTTAAATCTGAGAAAATGGGTTGACAACAGGGAGTTTAACACTGTTTTAAAAGATTTTACTAAATATTTAATTGGAAAAGGTTTTAAGGTAGTCTTGCTTCCCTTTCAAAAGGGCAATGACGATATAATCTTGGGCCAGTTGGCGAAAAGTCTAGATAGTGAAAATCTAATTTTCCCCGGACCACTAGGTCAGGAAAGACTATTAAATGAAATATCAACATCGGAAATATTTATTGGCATGAGGCTGCATGGATTAATATTTAGTTCCATGTTCAGGAGGCCTTTCATAGGCCTGTCCTATGACCCAAAAGTAAGTATCTTTTCACAAGAACAAGGACAAATTTGCATAGAAAACCTAGATGAGATTAGCCTAGAAATATTAATAGATGCCTTTGAGAAGTTATATGGGGAGCTTAATCACTATAATGGAAAGCTTGAGGAAAATATGAAAACAATACTTTCACTAAACTCTATCAATGAGGAAGTTCTGAGGAATATCAGTATAGGGGAGGACTAAGATGAAAAAGATAATAAAAAACCTTATAATAGGCTTTAGTATGACAGCCATTATATTTATGGGGGCAATTGCCTTTACCGAGCCAGGTTCACAAATGGACCCCCTAGTTACATTGAGCTATGTGGATATGAAAATAGACCAGCTAAAGACCTATATAGACAGCAAGGTCAATAAGGAAAGTGCAGATCAAGAAGAGGGTGCCTGGAAGGTAGTAGAAGTCCAAGAGGGCCAGTCCCTAATGTGTTATGGAGGTACAGAAATAATTCTCAGGTCAGGGAAGGCCAAGGCCGTATCCATATTTGTAGGTGATATAGAAAACGGCCTTACAGATATTACCCTAGGCAGAGATTTAAAGATGGACGAAAATATTGAAGAAAACCACCTGCTTATTATACCTAGGACCGATAGTAGAGGTGCCTATGCCGTAACAGATACATTTTGGCTAGTCAAGGGCGATTATAAAATCAAATAATAGGTGATTAAATGGATATAGTGGAGATTTTTGGGACTAAGATATGCAATGTTACCATGGAGGAGGCCCTGGAGAAGATTGGGGCTTTTTTAGGAGGAGAAGATTTAAGGGTTATCTTTACTCCCAATACAGAGATAGTAATGGCTGCTAGGGAGGACTCAAACCTAAGGGATATTATAAATCAAGGGGACCTTGTCGTTCCCGATGGCATAGGGCTCATATACGCATCTAAAATTAAGAAAAGGCCCTTAAAGGAAAGGGTTACTGGCTATGATATATCTATGAATCTACTGAAGACAGCCAATGAAAATTCCCATAGCCTCTATCTCCTAGGGGGAAAGGAAGGAATTGCCAAGGCGGCAGGGGATAAGATAGGGGAAATATATCCAAATATCAGGCTGCTTGGATATCATCACGGATATTTTAAGGGAAGCCACAATGGGTATAGAGGACATGAAGAAGAGGAAAAGATAGTAAGCGAAATCAATTCACTTAGGCCGGATATTATTTTCCTGGGGCTTGGATTTCCAAAGCAGGAGCTTTGGATAAATATAAATAAATCTAGGATTAAGGCCAAGCTTATTATTGGCAATGGGGGAGTAATGGATGTTTTGTCAGGAGAAGCTAAGAGAGCCCCTGAAATATTTATCAGGCTAGGTCTTGAATGGCTATATAGGCTAATAAAAGAACCTTGGCGACTTAGGAGGCAGATGGCTTTGCCGAGTTTTATGATCAGGGTTATATTTTCTAGAGATGTGGTAAAATAAAAATGCTATAAAACAGGAGGTTAGGAAATGGAATTGCAGCAAGTAGCGAATGAAATAAGGAAAAGCATCATAAGGATGCTGGAAAAATCAAAGTCTGGCCATCCCGGCGGATCCTTATCTGCCGTAGAGATAATGACAGCCTTATATTTTAAAGAAATGAATATAGATCCAGGTAATCCCAAATGGGAGGACAGGGATAGATTTGTATTGTCCAAGGGACATGGAACTCCAGTCCTATATGGGACCTTGGCAGAGAGAGGTTTTTTCCCCAAGGAGGAATTGGATAGTTTCAGGAAGATAGATTCAATCTTACAAGGGCACCCTGATATGAAATCAACTCCTGGTGTGGATATGACCACAGGTTCACTGGGTCAAGGTCTGGCTGCTGCCAACGGCATGGCCTTGGCAGGGAAATTGGACCACAAGGGATATAGGGTTTATGCCATGATAGGAGACGGTGAGTCCCAAGAGGGCATTATATGGGAGGCCCTGATGTTATCTGCCCACTATAAGTTAGACAATCTAACGGTCTTTTTAGACTACAATGGACTGCAAATTGATGGAAAAGTAAGCGATATAATGAATATCGAGCCAATCGACGAGAAATATAGGGCTTTCGGCTGGCATGTTATAAAGATTGACGGACATTCCTTTGATGAAATATTCGCTGCAATAGAGGAGTCCAAGCAAACCAAGGGAAGGCCTACTATGATAATCGCAAACACTATAAAGGGAAAGGGCATATCCTACATGGAAAACCAGGCTGGTTGGCATGGCAAGGCCCCTTCAAGTGAAGAAGCAAAAATAGCATTGGAGGAATTGGGGGTAGTTGAAGATGACTAAGATGATTGCTACGAGAGATGCTTATGGAGATACCTTAAGGGAATTGGGGGAATTAAACAAGGATATAGTAGTCTTAGATGCTGACCTGTCGGGCTCAACAAAGACCTCAGCATTTGCCAAGGCCTTTCCAGATAGGTTTTTCAATGTTGGAATAGCAGAGCAAAATTTAATGGGAACAGCGGCTGGATTGGCAGCTGCGGGGAAAATCCCATTTGCCAGTTCCTTTGCCATGTTTGCCACTGGCAGGGCCTTTGAGATAATTAGAAATTCAATATGCTATCCGAGATTAAACGTCAAGATAGCTGCTACCCATGCAGGTCTGACCGTGGGGGAAGATGGGGCTACCCATCAGGCTCTTGAAGATATTAGCATAATGAGATCCTTGCCAAACATGATTGTCCTAAGCCCTGCAGATGCAGTGGAAACAAGGCAGTGTATCATTCAGGCTCTTGACTACAATGGTCCAGTCTATATTAGGCTGGGCAGGGCAAAGCTACCAGTTATATTCGATGATAATTATAAATTTGAAATAGGCAAGGGTGTGCAATTGACTGAAGGGAATGACCTTGCCATTATAGCAACGGGGACAATGGTAGATAGGGCACTCAAAGCAGCAGAAAAACTTGCTCAGGAAAATATATCCGCTAGAGTGATAAATATGCCCAGCATAAAGCCCATAGATAGAGATATTATTATCAAGGCCGCAAGGGAAACCAGAGGAATAGTAACAGCAGAGGAGCACAGTATAATAGGAGGTCTAGGCTCTGCAGTTGCAGAGCTAGTGTCTGAAAATCACCCTACAAAGGTTATTAGAATAGGAACAATGGATACTTTTGGCGAATCAGGGGAAGGATTTGAGCTACTAGATAAATATGGTTTAAGTGTAGACAACATTATAAATAAAGCCAAGGAAATACTATAGGATGACTTAGGTCATCCTTTTTTCACGGAATGGTACATAATCTAATCTCCTAAGGAA
>JBBAEY010000109.1:0-5796 GCA_041655755.1 Tissierellaceae bacterium | reverse complement strand
ATGATGATAGCTATAGGATAAAACATAGGCAAAGCATTTTTGAAGAAAGTTAAGAAGCTTATTATTTTTTAATAAAAGTGTAAAAAGTTAATTATCGGAAACTGTAAAAAACTAATTGACATCTACAACATTTTATATTTAATGTTCTAAGCACCGTATCTAGATTAATCTCTATGAAAAATTATGATCTTGCAAAAAATATGCTAGATTTATTTTCTGGAATGTTGAGATATAGCCTCTCAAATATTAAATCTAAAATTACACTTTTTCAAGAATTAAAGTATATTAAGGCATATTTAAATATTCAAAAAATTAGATTTTCTAATCGAATAAATTATAATATAACCTATGATGAAGAAATGCTTATGTTTGAAATTCCTTATTTTTCACTACAGCCTTTAGTAGAAAATGCGATTGAGCATGGCCTTTTACCATTGGAAAATGGTGGTGTATTAGAACTAACTTGTACATCCGATGAAAAGATGTTTGTCATTGAAATAAAAGATAATGGGATTGGTATGACGAAAGAACAATTAGCTTATGTTCAAAATAATTTTAAATATGCGGATGCCAACAATGAAAACGTAGGCCTTCATAATTCCTGTAGGAGATTTAAGCTAATGTTTGGCGATAGACTTAACTATAGATTAGATAGTGAATTGGGTATTGGAACTAGTATTATTATAGAGGTTTCAAAATAGAACTTCTATTTCTTTCTAATATAGTCTAGATTTGATGAAGGAAATATAAATGTGGTAGTTATTAGAAATCATCGAAGTTAGAAGTTGGAATCTTGAGCAAGCCATAACGATGTTTAATTCTCTAGATTCTGATGGTATGCCACTTTTGGATGCAGATATAATATCAGCCAAGTTATATTCAAATGCTGGCAGTCAGATAAGTGTTCTATAAGTCTTATAACCCCTGGGTTGAGGATATGCTCCTTCTGAGCCTTACAGAATTACCATGGAAGAGCAAAAAATATAATCAAGTTCCCAAGGGAGAACTATTTATTTGGGAGATAGGTGCCCTATGGATAAAAGTTGTGTTAGAATATGCATATTAAATCAAAATAGATTTGGAAGTGGTGAAGATTGTGACATGGAAAATGTTAAAAGGTATCGATCTTTATGATTGGCAAAAAGATTGTCTAGAAGAATGGCTTAAAAATGAATCAGGGACAATTAAGGTTGCAACAGGGGCTCGTGTCATAATAGTGACAGGGTGCATAAATGTTATAATAGTAAGGGTTTCAGAGATTTTTATCAAAAAAAATCATGCATTACTTAGAGTAATTAGGTATAATTGTTGTAAGTAGTGCATGAATATAAAGAGGTTAAATTTACTTAAAAGACATTATATTTAATTCTAATATATTAAATAAATTTTTTAGAAAAATAAAGAACTATGGGGTCTGTTTCTATTTTTAAATCAGAGGCTAAGTTAGATTAAATAAAAAATTGTTATTCCATTATTACTTTATTAAGAAATTTTCTTCTTTATTATTAGTAGTATTGAAATTAGATATATCCATAGGACTAGATATTTTTCTTTAATAATATAGTTGACAAAACTTTAAATTGTTTATCTTGTGAGTACTGATATTGAATGGTAGAATAAAAGTGTAGCCTATATATTTATAATTAAGTAAAGATTTTAATATATAATACCCTTAAAGAGAGTTAAAGGTAGATGCATATTTCCTTTATGTTATATATAGCTACTAAATCAAGAAAGTAGGTGGATTTGCATGGCAACAATAGAACAAGTTAAAGCTCTAATAAGAGCACATTTTGATAGCAATGATGAGAAATTTAAGACTGTTGTTTTGCAAATTGCAGCTCACGAAGCAAAAGTGGGGCATACAGTTAACGCCAGAGAAATTAAAGAAATTATTCAAAATCCTAAATATCTAAACAGAGGCAAAGTTGTTGCATTAAATAATCGATTAGATATTTTAGAACAAAAGTTTGCTAACTCTACAGTATCAGATTTAATAGTTTCTGTTGAAATTGAAGAGAAAATTAAGCGTATAATAAACGAATACCATAAAAAAGACATCTTAAGAAAAAATGGACTTATGAATCGATCTAAAATTCTACTTGCAGGGGATCCGGGTACAGGGAAAACAATGACTGCATCAGTAATTGCAAACGAGCTCTATTTACCTCTATATGTCATACAATTTGATAGGTTGATTACAAAGTATATGGGTGAAACAAGTGTAAAACTTAAGCAGGTCTTTGGACAGATAAAGGAAATACGTGGCGTATATCTCTTTGATGAATTTGATGCTATTGGCTCTGATAGAAGCCTAGATAATGATGTTGGTGAGATGAGAAGAATATTAAACTCATTTCTTCAGTATCTTGAAGATGACGAATCCTATAGCATAATAGTTGCAGCAACAAATAATCCAAATATATTAGATAAAGCTTTATTTAGGCGGTTTGATGATGTGGTCGAATATGCGAATCCAGATATTAAGCAAATTATTAGACTATTTGAGATGAAGCTTCATGGAAAAGCATCAAATGAAATTTTTTCAGAAGATGTGTATAAGAAGGCTTTAGGCTTAAATCACGCTGATATTGTAAAAGCATGTGAAGATGCAGTAAAATATTCAATTTTAGAGGATAGTATTATTACTAAAGATATCTTATTGAATTACATCCAAGATAGAAAAAATTACTATAAGTATAAGGAGGCTTAAGATATAAATGGAATCAAGATTAAGCAACTTATATATTAGTCAAACCTCTATGACTCTTGATTATATACCTGCTACAGGAGGAAGGGGAGGAAAGGATAATTATCCAGCTAGATCCAGTAGACGTAGTCATGCAGAAAGATTAGAAGCAGATTTGAAAAGGGCATGGGAAGAAGCAGCAGAGAATCAAAAAGAAATAGAAGCCGTTGCAGTATCTTGTAGGCACGGTGTATATTTAGAAATAAAGGGTCAAGCAGGTTATGATCTTATCACCAAAAGTTTGGAACATACAGCTCAACATGTTCGTATATGTAATATTAAAACGGAGGAAAATGGTGGGGAACAAAGGGTTGTAACCTCAGTTGTTTTTGTCCCTGAGAACAAAAGGGACTTTTTTATTAAAAAAATAAATAAGTATAGAGAGACTGAAGATAAGGAGAAAGTTATTGGAACCATAGAAAATATCAATCTTGCACTTGTAGAGGCTCTTTGGATGAGTGATAAAAATGAAATGCCTAATGTAGTTCCAAAGTGGTGTGAAGTATGGCTAATGTATGAGAAAAATGAAGATATAGAAAATGTAATTAATGATTTTTTTAAAATATGTGATGAAAGGAATATTCAACATAAGAATCAAAGAATAATATTCCCAGAGAGGGTTGTCCTAGGTGTAAGAGCAAATAGACAGCAATTGTCAGAATTGCAATGGCTAAGTTCTAAGATTGCGGAATTTAGAATAATGGTAACACCCACTGGATTTTTTGATAATCTATCTGAACTGGATCAAAGAGATTTTGTAAAAGATTTAGTTGAACGATTGGATGTTTCATCACGCTCTAATACTTCTATATGTTTATTAGACACAGGTGTTAATAATGGACATGATTTACTATCCCCTATATTGTCAGATGAAAATATGCATACCGTTGATCCAACAAAAGGGGTACATGACATAGCAAACCATGGTACAAGAATGGCAGGAATTGCAACTTATTTTACTCTCGAAGACAAATTAGAGACTACTAACCCTATTGTAGTTAATCATTTTTTAGAAGCTGTAAAGCTATTTGATAATAATGATGATAATCAAAGAGAGTTATATGGTTTTGTTACTGAGAGTGCAATTAGTTTAGCAGAAATACAAAACCCAAATATAAATAGATCCATTTGTATGGCTATTACTGCTCCTACTAATACAATTAAAAATGACGGAAGACCTTCTTCTTGGTCAGGAGCGATAGATTCAATTATCTCAGGGGCTAATGAGATAGTAACTACTGACATTAGAAAAAAACTTATGTTTATTTCAGCAGGGAATACTCCAGTTACTGAAATTATTGAAGCGGGTGATGCTAAAACTGCGGTTATAAATCATATAATTGAGGATCCAGCACAGGCATGGAATGCAATTACAGTAGGTGCTTATACAAATAAATATCAAATACCAGAAGAATTAAGTGATACTTACCAACCAGTTGTTGAACCCGGATGTTTTTCGCCATTTACATCAAGCTCACTTATGTGGAGCAATAAATGGCCTGTGAAACCTGATATAGTTTTAGAAGGTGGAAATTTATCTTACGACAAAACTACTGACTTTTATTCAGAGTTACCGGACTTACAACTATTGACCACAAGTAAAGACTTTAAAACTGGTAAATCCTTAGATACAATTAGTATGACAAGTTCAGCAACAGCTCAAGCGGCATGGATTGGAGCAAACATCCAGCATCACTATCCAGATTTCTGGCCAGAAACGGTACGAGCACTCATCATTCACTCAGCTGATTGGACTTATTCAATGAAAAAAGCTTTATTTGAAAACCCTATACCAAACAGATCAGATTATCGTGCATTACTGAGGACCTGCGGGTATGGTGTTCCTAATTTGTCAAAAGCAATTTGGAGTGCATCAAATAGAGTTAATCTAATTATTGAAGATGAGATTCAACCTTTTTATAAAAAAGAAAGTGGAAGTGTTACTTCAAAAGAGATGCACATTCATAATATTCCTTGGCCTGACGATGTATTACTTGGTTTAGGAGATGAAAATATTAAGATGCGAGTGACATTATCATATTTTATAGAACCAGGTCCTGGTGAAATTGGATGGAAGGATAAGTACAGATACCCCTCTTGTGGTTTGCAATTTGATGTTAATAATTCTACTGAAGATCACGAAAATTTTCTAAAGAGAATAAACCAGGCTATGAGAGATGATGAAGAAGACAAAGGTGAAGTTAAGAATGATAGTAACCGTTGGGTTATTGGAGCAACAAATAGAAATTTAGGATCTATCCATTCTGACATCTGGGAAGGGACAGCAAGTGATTTGAGCCAGAGTAATCAAATCGCCGTATATCCAGTAACGGGATGGTGGAAACTTAGAACAAATTTGAAAAAATTTAATTCTAAAGTTAGATACTCTTTAATAGTAAGTATTGAAGCACCAGAGATGGAAATCGACTTATATACTGTAATAAAAAATAAAATAGAGTCTCAAATTAATGTTGAACATAGAACCAAAATCTCCACAGAAATTACCTATAGGTAATTGGCTGCAGTAAGCTCATCTAAAAGGTGGGCTTTAAATTTTATATTAATGATTTAATGAAATAGTAACTTCTCTTAAATCCAACTTTATCAAAGAAATTCATGTATTGTTTGAGTAACTAGGAGTAACTGTTATAAGAGAGTTTGAGAATGAAGGGTTTTGTGGGGGATTATGTTGGATAATTAAAAATTAGAAAAGGAGAGACTTCTCAATGGATGATGTAAATATTGATAGAATAAAAATTGATGATAAAGTTTCTTTGAGCATTTACAATGACAAAACTTCAATTAATATAAAAGGGACTAGCAAATTAGCATTTGTAGATTATACAGAGGAATTATTGGAAATACTAAAAAATGCTAGATTTCGTGTTCCAAAAACTAAAAAAGCGATTGATGAGTACAAATGTTTATGGTAATATCTAAATACAACTTTTGGCAACCAAAAATACAATTTTCATATAGATAAATAAAAAAGTAATTGCCAGCACCAAACCAATAATATACCCTATTAGTGACTAAACTTTTAGGGG
>JBBAEY010000108.1:0-5849 GCA_041655755.1 Tissierellaceae bacterium | reverse complement strand
CAATTGGTATAGCCGTGATTTTTATGTTTTTATTTACCCTAGCAAATAGGCTTAGGCCGAATGAATTGCCTGGGCAATGACAAATTTATTCCCCAATTTTACATTGACAGAGAAATACTAGTATGGTAGTATGCTAATCAGAAACATAAAATAAATGTCAAGAAGGGGAAATTATGAAATTTTTAATTGAGGAAAAAAATAGCGGGGTAACAGTAGGTGATTATGTTTACGATGTAATTAGAAAAAACATAATCAATCTCAATATGATTCCAGGCCAACAAATAAGTGAAAATGAAGTAGCAGATTTACTAGGCGTCAGCAGAACACCGGTTAGAGAAGCATTTATAAAGTTGGCAAAAGAGGGGCTTCTACATATAATGCCCCAAAGGGGTACCTATATTTCCTATATAGATCTGGGTATTGTAGAGGACACGAGATTTATCAGAGAAAGCCTAGAGAAATCAGTAATTAAACTAGCGACTCAATCTTTTCCAAAACAGTTAATATACATTTTACAGGAGAATATTAACGCACAAAAGAGATTGATGGAACAAAAATTATATTTTGAATTTCTCATGAAGGATGAGGAATTTCACAAAACAATCTTTATAGGCTGCAACAAGGAAAGGACCTGGACTTTTATAGAACAGATTAATTCAGAATACAATCGTGTGCGAATGCTTACCTTCTTATCAGATATTAATTGGGGAGACATCATAAAACAGCATCAAGAGATACTAGACAGTATTATTAGTAAAGACGAGGTAAGAGGACTAGAAATTGTCGGGAATCACGTCCAGAAATTAATATTTGAACAAGTTGAATTAAAGGGAAAGTTTCCACAATATTTTAAAAACTAAAGTTTTACAAAATAAGATTAAGGGTTTGTTTAAAATATTGTACAATGTCTAGCTAGTATACCTAGCATAGCCATTTCAATATAATAGGGTGTTTGTCACCCACATGCAGGCATATAATAAGCTAAATAAATAGGAGGGGGAAAAATGAAAAGAAGTTTTAAGTATTTATCATTTGGTCTAGTATTAGTTTTGTTAATTGGGGCCTTGGCGGCTTGTGGTGTGGAGAAGCCAGAAAAGCAGCCTGTAGGCGGAGAAACAAGTCAAAGTGGAGAAAGCAATACTTCTCAACCGAAAGTTAAACTTGTATATGCAGAAGTTAATCCATTAGATTCAATAGTCGGACAATTGGCTGTAGCTTTCAAGGAAAAAGTAGAGGAGCTTTCAGATGGAAATATCATCATCGACGTACAGGCTAGTGGAGTATTAGGCTCTGAAAATGATGTTTTAGATACTATGCTTGGAGGCGGTGGAACAATTGACATGTCCCGTATTTCTGCATTTGCTTTAACGAGCTATGGTGGAGAAAAGTCAATGCTTCTTTCCATTCCATTTACCTTTGTTAGCAGGGAACATTTCTGGAACTTTGCTGAATCAGACCTTGCACCAGAATTTTTATTAGAACCCCATGAAAATGGCAGTGGAATTAGAGGTTTATTCTATGGGGAGGAAGGATTTAGACACTTCTTTACTGTTAAAGATATTGCTGGCATAGAAGATTTAAAGGGTATGAAACTAAGAGTTTCAAATGACCCAATCATGAATGGTATGGTAAAGGGCCTAGGAGCTGATCCTACAGTAGTGTCTTTTGGTGAACTTTATTCCGCACTCCAAACGGGAGTAGTAGATGGAGCTGAGCAACCAATCAGCAACTATAAGTCTAATGCTTTTCAAGAGGTAGCACCAAACTTAATCCTCAATGGGCATACACTTGGGGCAATCCAAGTAGTTATAACAGATGAAGCATGGGATAATCTTACATCAGAACAACAAGATATCTTGATAGAAGCTGGAGAATATGCATCAAAATTAAATAGGCAAGTTTCAGAAGCCGAAGAAAATAAGGTCCTTGACGAGCTAAGGGAAGAAGGAATAAACATCGTAGATGTTAATGACATAGAACCATGGCAAGATGCTGTTAAGGAAGTAGTAGAGACTCATACAAATGAAAACTCAGAACTATATCAAAAAATAGTTAATTTAAAATAACAGATTATGGTGTGAATTATCAAGAGGCACAAAGGCAACTGAAGCCTTTGTGCCTCTTAAAACGAGGAGTGAGGAAATGGTAAAGGTATTTAACGCCGTAGAAAGAATAAGGCCATTTTATGATATGGTGTACAAGGCTGTACTCTTGTTGTGCAAGATTTTGTTAATAACAGATATTTTAATAACTACTATGGCAGTAGCAGGTAGATTCATCTCTTTTATCCCTGATCCTTCGTGGAGTGAAGAGGTAGTATTGACCTTGATGGCCTATATGGCTGTATTATCTGCTGCATTAGCTATCAGAAAGAGAGCCCATATACGAATGACAGCATTTGATGACTATTTGCCTAAAAGACTTGTTATTTACTTAGATATTATATCGGATATATTTGTTTTAATACTTGCGCTAGTGATGGTTTTTGTTGGTTGGAAATATGCAGTAACTATTGGTTCAAAAGGAACCTATGTAAGTATGCCTAATTTATCTAGATTTTGGATGTATTTTCCAATACCTTTAGCTGGATTTGGTATGATTGTATTTCAACTCGAAATCTTATTTAGTCATTTTAAAAAAGTTCTTGTAGGGGAGAGTGAGAATTAATGAGCGCTGATAGCATGGCAATATTAATTTTAATTGGAAGTTTTCTTCTTATGATTGTACTCAGATTTCCCATTGCATATTCGGTTGCCCTTGCGTCAATTTTTACTCTTCTATATCAGGGCTTACCTTTAGCGATTGTTGCACAACAAATGGTAAAGGGTATTAGCTCTTTCAGTCTTATGGCAGTGCCTTTCTTTATTACTATGGGAGTTTTCATGGGTACAGGCGGAATATCCGAAAGACTAATCTCATTAGCGGATGCCTTTGTAGGGTGGATGAGGGGCGGTATGGCGATGGTAAATATTGTTGCATCATATTTCTTTGGCGGTATATCTGGTTCTGCTGCAGCAGACACGGCATCTATTGGAAGCATAATGATACCAATGATGGTGGAGCAAGGATATGATGACGATTTTTCCGCAGCAGTTACTATCACCTCATCAGTAGAGGGGCTTTTAGTACCTCCTAGCCATAATATGGTCATCTACGCGACTACAGCCGGAGGGGTTTCTGTTGGAAGCCTTTTTTTAGCTGGTTACTTGCCTGGTGCAGTACTTGCAGTATCCTTGATGGTTGGAGCCTATATAACATCAGTAAGAAAAAACTACCCTAGGGGATCTAAATTCAGTTTATCAAATCTATTTAAGCAATTAATTAGATCTTTCTGGGCATTGGCAGCAGTTCTAATTGTTGTCGTGGGAGTTGTAGGCGGTTATTTTACAGCAACGGAGTCAGCTGCTATAGCAGTTATTTATAGTCTTGTAGTCAGCGTGTTTATATATAGGGGTCTTGACTGGAAAGGGGTTTGGAAAGCTTTGGAAAGTATCATAGATACATTGTCCATTGTCTTGATACTGATTTCAACGTCTGCGATTTTTGGTTATCTACTGACGCGCTTACACGTTCCTTCCTTGGCGGCCAATGCGATTATTAGTTTAACAGACAATCCAATAATTATTGCTATTTTAATCAACATTATATTGCTAATACTTGGAATGATAATGGACATGGCCCCAATTATTTTGATAGCGACTCCAATACTTTTGCCTGTAGCAAAATCCATTGGCATTGATCCAGTTCAATTTGGAATTATTGTCGTATTAAATTGTGGTATTGGACTTTTGACACCACCAGTAGGTTCTGTATTATTCATTGGTTCAGCTGTAAGCAATGTAAAGATGGAAAGGCTAGTAAAAGCGACCTTCCCGTTTTATGTCTATATGATAATAACGCTATTGTTAGTTACTTTTGTCCCAGCGATTAGCCTATGGCTTCCATCTGTATTTAAATAAAAGAGGATGAGTTAAATGGAATATCGATTTAAATATCAGCCCACTGCCCTGGAACTCTGGAAACTATCAATGTATGGAATCTTCAGTTCATTAGTTGGTATAACCAATATTATATTTACCATATCTATGCTGCTTCTATCTATTAGGTTTTGGGGAAGTGCACAAATAATTTACAAGATAGTCTTAATAATTGGTATTTGCCTATTTACATGTATACAGCCCCTAGCAATTTATCTAAGGGCTAGAAAACAAATGGGGGAAATTCCATTGGATATGGAGATATTTTTTGATGAAGAGGGAATAAAAATAATCAGTTCTGAGGGCGAAACAAATTTGATTTGGAAGTCAATAAAGGGTGTTAAGTCGAAAGCTGATATAACGACAATCTATACAACTGACAAATATGGACTTATATTATCAGATCGGATTTTGGGTAGTAGTAAAGAGGAATTTCTTATTTTCTTAAGCAGTAAGTTGGAAAGAAAGGTAAAAGGCTATGATTAATTACCTTTTGTAGTACTTATAAGATTTAGCATGAAAGGGTGATTGGAAATGAAAATGACATTGAGATGGTTTGGAAGCCAATACGATACCGTCAGCCTTAAGGAAATACGGCAAATACCAGGTTGTGCAGGGGTCATAACAACCCTATATAACTCAAAACCTGGTGAAGTGTGGGAAAGAGAAGAAATCAAGGCCTTAAAGGAGGAAATTGAAAGCCAAGGACTGGAACTTAGTGGAATAGAAAGCGTTAACGTCCATGACGAAATAAAGATTGGCTTGCCTACAAGGGATAAATATATAAATAATTATATAAAGACACTAGAAAACCTAGGAGAAGAGGGCATAGATTTAGTATGCTATAATTTCATGCCAGTATTTGATTGGACAAGAACTAGCCTTGCAAAAGAAAGGCCCGATGGCTCGACTGTGCTGTCCTATGACCAGGAAATTATTGACAGGATTGACCCAGCAAAGATGTTTGAGGAAATGGATTCTGAGTCTAGTGGATTTGTTCTGCCTGGCTGGGAACCCTATAGATTACATAGGGTGAAGGAATTATTTGAGATGTACAAAGATGTAGATGAGGAAAAACTTTTTGAGAATCTGGTATACTTTCTAGAGGCCATAATGCCTACCTGTGAAAGATATGGAATTAAAATGGCAATTCACATGGACGATCCAGCATGGTCGGTATTCAATTTACCTAGGATAGTAAATAACAAGGAAAATATTCAGAGGCTCTTAGATGCAGTGCCGGTAATGAACAATGGACTTACCCTCTGCACAGGTTCATTGGGTTCAAATCCGGATAATGACATTCCTGATATTATAAGAAGCTTTAAAGACAGGATACATTTTGGACATGTAAGGAATTTAATACACCATGAACCAGGAAAGTTTGACGAGGCAGCCCATTTATCATCAGATGGTTCCCTAGATATGTATGAAATCATGAAGGCCTTTCACGATATTGGAATGACTGGGCCCATAAGACCTGATCACGGAAGAGTGATATGGGACGAAAAGGCCATGCCTGGATATGGACTATATGATCGTGCCTTGGGGGCTACCTACTTAAATGGATTGTGGGAAGCTATAGTTAAATCTTCCAAGAATTTATAGGGGGAAACTAGAATGAAACTAAAGCTAGAATCTTTAAAGAATAATAGCATTTGGGAAAATGCAGGTTTTCAACTTCCAAAGTTCGATATTGAAGGCATTAGATTGGAAACAAAAAAAAGCCCTACTTGGATTCATTTTGGAGCAGGTAATATATTCAGGGCCCTGATGGCTAATGCTCAGCAAGAGCTCCTGAATAGGGGTATAAGTAATAAGGGGATTGTGGTGGTAGGTGGAGAGAGTATAGATACTATCTATCGAGCCCAT
>JBBAEY010000107.1:0-5911 GCA_041655755.1 Tissierellaceae bacterium | reverse complement strand
AACCCTTGAATTATGACGAGGCCCCAGCAATTATTGACGACTTAAAATCTAGAAAGGCCGTTATCGTCAATCTTGAGCAATTAGATAATGTCATTAAGAAACAGATATTTGACTTTATAAGCGGCGGAATATACGCCATGGAGGGCAATATCCAAAAAGTAACTAAAGATATATTTATTTTTGCACCTAATAATGTTGAAATTGACGGTTTAAAAGATGAATTAACAAGCAAAGGTATATTTTCACTATAAAACGAGGAAGGGTAAGTTGATGATACAATTATATAGAGCCATAGGGATTTTAATTAATTTGATTGAACTATTGATAGTAGTAAGGATAGTCCTGTCCTTCTTGAATATTAGGGGCAAGGGCCTCTTAACTGGAATTGTCAATGAACTAACGGAACCGGTATTGGGTCCTGCACGGGATTTAATATATAAGCTGGGAATTGATACTGGTATGTTTGATTTTTCACCCCTGCTAGCAATTATATTTTTGAGGGTAATCCAGTATTTGGCCGCTAGAATTTTATTGTAGTGGATAAGAAGATGGTGTTAGATAGAGATTTTTATACCTCTCATATAAAAAACAAGGAAAAGGTATTTTTGATGAGGAGATTGATTGACAAAATTGAAGTTGTCCTGACTAGACATCTCCTTGAATCGACAGATTTCCTGGATCCCTATGAAAGAGTTTTGGCAAAATCAATACTAAATAGATTCAAGGATATATCTTATTCCGAACAAGGTCAGGGACCAGATAGTGAAAGGCAGATTATCCTCATTTACCCCAATTACCATAAGGATTTCAATATCCGAGAATACATATCTGCCCTTAGAATAAGTGGAGATATACAAAATTTAAATCATAGAGATTGCCTAGGTTCTATCCTAGGACTAGGAATAAAAAGGGATAGAATAGGGGATATTTTAGTTTATGAGGACTATGTGGATATAGTAGTCAAGGGGGAAATATCTAATTATATTCTAATGAATCTTGAAAGGATTGCCGACAAAAAGGTAAGTGTAAGAGAAATTTCTTTAGATTCTTTAGATACAAAGGAAATGTCATTTTCTGAGATTAAAAAGACACTTTCCTCCTATAGATTAGATATTTACTTGGGTGCAGCCTATAATCTGTCCAGGAATGAAAGCATCGATATAATTAAATCTGATAGGGTAAAGGTGAATTGGGAACCAGTAAATAAGCCATCTAGAGAAGTAACTGTCGGGGATACTATTTCGGTAAAGGGCCTTGGTAGGTCAGTATTTTACTCTGTAGATGGAATTAGTAAAAAAGGTAAGATTAGGGCTAATATCAGGATAATAATTTAAATGGAGTGAAATGAATGATTACACCATTAGATATACAAAACAAGGAATTTAAAAAGACATTGTGGGGCTATAAAACTCAAGAGGTAGATTCCTATCTAGATTCAATCAATGAGGACTATGAGAAATTATACAAGGAAAATATCGAACTAAAAGATAAAATTGGAATCCTAACTGATCAAATCCGACAGTATAATAATTTAGAAGAGACTTTGAAGAGTACCTTGGTAGTTGCCCAGAGCACAGCAGATGAGGTAACTAGTTCGGCCAGAAAAAAGGCAGAATTGATTATTGAGGATGCGGAAATAAGTGCTAAAAATAGAATTAGCAATGCCCTAGACGAAGTAAGAGGCATTAGGGAAGAATACGATAAGCTAGAAAATGAAATCTTTATGTTCAAGACTAGGTATGAATCCTTTCTAAAGGCTCAGCTTATCTCTTTAGAAGACTTTCATAAGAACTTTGAGAACAGCATAAAACCCAATGAAAATAGTAAAGAAGATATTGTAAAAGATGAGGGATTAGACAAGATGGATCATTTAGGGGCATAGCAGCCTCTTTTTTCTTGGCAAGTATTATTTTATTTTGGAGGAAAATATGTCTAGAAAGATAAAATTAGGAGAAAAGCTTTTTATAGGAGATGGTAACTTTACTATTATTGCTGGGCCCTGTGCTGTTGAAAACTACCAACAAATAGATGAAATAGGAAGTTTTTTAAACAAATTAGGTGTAAAAATCTTAAGGGGTGGGGCATATAAACCCAGAACAAAGCCAGACTCCTTTCAGGGACTGGGTCTAGAGGGATTGAGGCTCCTATATGAAACTGGAAGGAAATATGACCTCAAGATAATTTCAGAGATAATGGATATAAGGGATATAGAAAAGGCCTGCGCTTATGTAGATATATTTCAAATAGGCTCTAGGAATATGCAGAATTTCTCCCTTTTAAAAGAGATTGGAAGGACTAAGAAACCAATCATGCTTAAAAGAGGTATGAGTGCTACAATTAACGAGTGGATAATGGCAGCGGAATATATTAGAAGAGCCGGCAATGAAGATATCATACTCTGCGAAAGGGGAATAAGAACCTTTGAAGATTATACTAGAAATACCCTGGACCTAATGAGCGTTTCCATACTTAAAGATTTAACTGAATATCCAGTGTTCGTTGACCCATCACACGGAACGGGCAGAAAGGAACTCATATTACCAGCATCCAAGGCAGCCAAGGTATTGGGAGCAGATGGGATAATGGTGGAAATACATCCCAGGCCCGAAAAGGCCTTGTCAGACGGATTCCAATCATTAGATTTTATAGAGTTTGAGAATTTGCTCCATATAATAGGTGATTCAAAACCTTAAATTTCTGTCTAGTTTTATTTAAGGGAAAGAATGTTTATAGTTTTCTTGGTTATATTATATTCGAGATTTAAATTATAGGAAACCAGGAGGAAGATATGAATAATAACAAACTAGACTCATTTAGAAAAAGACTGATAAAGGAAAAGTATAATCTGTTAAAAACTTTAAATGGAATGGAAAATATGAAGGAATTTCCTTCTATGGATGTGTACTATAGTGAACTTTCCAACTATGATAATCACCCTGCAGATATTGGAACTGAACTATTTATGATGGAGCAAGATAATGGTTTTAAAAATAGGATGAAATCAGTACTTACTGAAATTGAAGATTCAATAAATGATATCAATAGTGGCTCATATGGTATTTGCCGGGAATGTGGAAGGGAAATAGATGAAAATAGGTTGGAAGCAATACCCTATGTAAAGACTTGTATTGATTGTACAGACAAGAAAGACTCGCTGATAGATAAGGATATGGACAATCGACAATTTATATCTGTAAAAGAAGGACGGGGGTCCTCTTTTAGCGATAGCAGGGAGGATATGCTAATCTTTGATAGGGAGGATGCCTATCAAAAACTTGCACAGTTTAACCATGTTCACAGTGACCCCTCATTCCATACAGGCGATAATTTAAATGTAATGGATGAGGAAGATTTAGATTAACCAATTATATGTCCTTATTTGTATTGATATTCTTAGGACAATAATATAGAATATATTGTATATTTTGCTTTAGGGGGAAGGACTTTGATATTTATTCTATCTGTCATTATTATAGTGTTGGATCAGCTTACAAAAAATTGGGCAGTAAATACATTAAAAGGGATTAAGCCCTATATTATTATCCCCGATTTCTTTAGGCTAGTATATGTTGAAAACTTTGGTGCTGCTTTTGGAATATTACAAAATAAGAAGTGGATATTTATCGTCATTACTTTCACTGTCATCGTAGCCATTCTTTTATTTTTGATGAAAAATTATTATAATATGAATAGGCTTATGAGAATATCAATTGCAATGTTATTGGGGGGAGCCATAGGGAATTTTATCGATAGGATAAGACATGGCTATGTTGTAGATTTTTTTAGTTTTAGGTTATTTAACATCTATGAATATCCTGTATTCAATGTTGCAGATATATTTATAGTTGTGGGTACAATAGCTATTATGGCCCTGGTATTATTCGATAGCTATGAGGTTTAGGAGGAACAAATGAATACTTTTGACTTATATGTGGGGGAAGATGAAGGTGATAGACTGGACGTTTTTTTATCCAAGGAGCTTGATGAGCTATCACGGTCTTATATTCAAAAATTGATTAAAGAAAAAATGGTCTTTGTAAATAAAAAAACCCCTAAGCCAAGTTACTTGGTGGAAGAGGGGGATCATATATTTGTTCAATTGCCGAGGGCTAAGCCACTGCAGATAGCAGCGGAGGATATAGCCTTAGATATTGTTTACGAAGATGATGATTTGCTTATAGTAAACAAACCACAGGGTATGGTAGTCCATCCTGCACCGGGCAATTATACGGGAACCCTAGTCAATGCTCTCTTATTCCATGTAGACAAGCTGTCCTCTATAAATGGGATAATTAGGCCAGGTATAGTGCATAGGCTGGATAAGGATACCTCTGGATTATTGATTGTAGCTAAAAAGGATAGGGTACACAGGGAACTATCAGAGCAATTAAAGAATAGGGAGATAAGTAGAGTCTATATTGCATTGGTTCACGGTAGGGTGAAAAAAGATGAAGGTCTTATAGATTTGCCCATTGGAAGACATCCCATAGACAGAAAAAAAATGGCTGTTAGCTACAAAAATAGCAGGGAGGCGACTACGGCTTTTAAGGTTTTAGAAAGGTATGAGGATTACACCCTCCTTGAAGTTAGTTTAGAGACAGGTAGGACCCACCAAATCAGAGTACATATGGCCTATATTAATCATCCTATCGTTGGCGAACCTGTATATTCAAGGCAAAAAAATGAATTCAAAATAAACAAGCAGATGCTTCATGCCTATAAACTAGGTTTTCTACACCCCACAAGTAAAAACTATATGGAGTTTGAGCTTGATTTACCAGACTATTTTAAAAAGATCATAGATAATATTCAAAATGGGAGGAAATAAAGCTGATATGAATGTTAAGGCTGTTATATTAGACGAGAAGGCAATTCAAAGATCTATTACTAGGGTAGCAAATGAAATAATTGAAAGAAATAAAGGCATTAGGGAGCTTGTTCTAGTAGGTATCAAAACAAGAGGATGCCCACTGTCAGAAAGAATTGCAAGGAAAATTGAGGAGATGGAGGGAGAGAAAATACCTGTACTTTCTTTAGATATTTCCTTATATCGAGATGACCTAACAGAGATTAGTGAAAAACCCATTATCAATGACAGTTTTAGGATTAGTATAAATGACAAGATAATTATACTAGTTGATGATGTTATCTATACTGGTAGGACTGTCAGGGCTGCCCTAGACGCCTTGGTTGAGAAGGGTAGACCCTCTAGGGTTCAATTGGCAGTTCTAGTGGACAGAGGGCACAGGGAGCTTCCAATCAGGCCTGATTATGTGGGAAAGAATGTGCCTACATCAAAAACAGAAAATGTAAGAGTTAGTTTGAAGGAAGTAGATGGTATTGATCAAGTGGCTATTACAGACTACAGAGGGTAGAAGTTAATCTTCTACCCTCTGCATTTTATCAATATCTTCCCTTGATGGATTTATGTTTATGGTCTTATAATTTTCATAGGTTACCATACCTAATTTTGCATTCTTCGGTTTTTTAACATTCTTTTTTTCTGTATAATCGACAGAAACGTGTTTAGAAGACTTAGCCTTACTATAAAATGCAGCTAAATTAGCGGCCTCTGCCAGACATGTATCCGATAGAGATGCATCCTTGCTTCTGATGATTACATGGCTTCCAGGCAAATTTTGAACATGGAGCCATATATCATTTTTTTTAGCAAATCGGAGGGTTAGGAAGTCGTTTTGTTTGTTGTTTTTCCCCACATAAATATGAAATCCATCTGTTGAAATATAGTGGAGGGGTTTAGAAGTAGTTTCCCTTCTTTTTTTCCTTAAGTTGGCTTTTATATAGTTTTCCTTAACCAATTCTTCCTTTATTTCTTCCAATTCCTCTATTTCAGTAGAATTTTCAATGCTAAATAATATATTTTCCAAATAGGAAGCTTCAAATTCGGTTT
>JBBAEY010000106.1:0-5929 GCA_041655755.1 Tissierellaceae bacterium | reverse complement strand
AAGATTAAAACAAAATAGGCTGGCAATGGTGGGATTATCCATCATAATTATAATGCTGTTTATGTCAATCTTTGGGCCTCTCTTTAACAAATTCAGCTATTATGAACAAAATTACGACTTAATAAATAACCACCCCGACACAGTCCATTGGTTTGGAACTGACGAATTGGGCAGGGACTTGTTTACCAGAGTTTGGTTCGGTGCAAGGTATTCCCTGATCATTGGAGTCCTAGCAGCTACCATAGACTTCATAATAGGTGTGATATACGGTGGACTATCTGGTATGGCCACTAGGCGAATAGATAACATAATGATGAGAATTGCAGAAGTAGTCTACAGCATCCCCTACCTACTTATAGTCATACTTCTATCCGTAGCATTTTCATCTGAAGGTGCTGGTACCTCCATGTTTGTCCTCATACTAGCCATGACCCTTACAGACTGGGTGCCAATGGCAATACTGGTTAGGGGACAGGTACTCCAGCTAAAGGAATCGGAATACTCCTTGGCAGCGGAATCCCTCGGAGCAGCTAAGGGATGGATACTGAGGAAGCACATTATACCCAATACCATGGGACCCATTTTAGTCAATATTACATTGACCATACCTAGGGCCATATTCGCCGAAGCCACCCTTGGATTTTTAGGACTTGGCTTTCAAGCACCTAGGTCCAGCCTAGGCTCCTTGGCAAACGACGGTTTGGCGGGGATTGCAGTGGGCAATGCCTACCAGATAATCATACCCGCCCTATTTATTTCTCTGATAATGTTTGCCTTCAATGTCCTAGGCGATGGATTGAGAGATGCCTTAGATCCAAGGCTGCGTAAATAGAAAGGGTGGATGAAAATGGAAAAACTATTGGAAGTAAAAAACTTATCTGTGTCTTTTAAGACATTTTTTGGCGAAGTAGAAGCAGTCAGGAATATAAACTTTCAGGTGGGGAAATCGGAGACCGTAGCCATTGTTGGAGAGTCGGGCTGTGGAAAGTCTGTGACAGCCAACTCCATTATGCAGTTGCTTCCCATGCCTCCCGCCTTCTTCAAAAGTGGAGAAATAATCTTTAATGGAGAAGATCTGCTGAAAAAAACAAACAAAGAAATGCAGTCTATCAGGGGCAATGAAATATCTATGGTATTTCAAGACCCTATGACCTCCCTCAATCCCACCATGAAAATTGGAAAACAAATAGTGGAGGGACTTGTAAAACACAGAAAATTATCGTCATCAGAGGCCAAGGAAAAGGCCATTGAAATGCTCAACCTTGTAGCAGTACCTCAGCCTGAAAAAAGGGTAAATCAATATCCCCATGAGTTTTCTGGCGGTATGAGACAAAGGGTCATGATAGCCCTTGCCATGGTATCCAACCCTCGTCTACTAATTGCAGACGAGCCCACCACGGCCCTAGACGTTACAGTACAAGCCCAGATATTGGAGCTTATGAAGGAAATTCAAAAGAAACTGGATATGTCCATTATACTAATCACCCATGACCTTGGGGTAGTGGCAGAAATGAGCGACAGGGTAATTGTAATGTATGCAGGACAGATATTGGAGGAAGGTAGATCAGACGAGATATTCTCCAATCCTAGGCACCCTTACACGAAAAAATTGTTGTCTTCTGTTCCTAGACTGGACATGTCTAGGGAGGAACCCCTCTACTCCATAGAGGGCACTCCTCCAGACTTATATATTCCTCCAAGGGGATGTTCATTTTACGATAGATGTGACAATGCCATGAAAATATGCAAGGAGCATATGCCAGATTTCGACAGGCACAATGACACCCATAGAAGCCGATGTTGGTTAAATCATCCCATGGCTCAATCTACTGAAGGGAGTGAAGTTTAGTAGTGGAACCTTTAATATCCGCAAGAAACATAAAGAAGCACTTTGATGTTGGAGAAGGAATATTGAAAGCAGTAGACGGGCTTAGTTTTGATATATACCCTGGGGAGACCTTTGGCCTAGTAGGAGAGTCAGGCTGTGGTAAATCAACTGCAGGCAGAACCATTATTAGATTATATGACCCGACAGACGGGGAACTTTTCTTCAACGGAAAGAATGTATACGATTTATCCCGCAGGGAAATGCAGGAAGTAAGGAAGGATTTCCAGATGATATTTCAAGACCCCTATGCCTCTTTAAACCCTAGGATGACTGTAGAGGAAATAGTATCTGAGCCCCTGGATATTCACCATGCATACAAAAATCACAAGGAAAGAAGAAACAAGGTCATAGAACTTTTGGAATTAGTAGGATTGAATGAGGAACACGCCATGAGATTTCCCCATGAATTCTCCGGGGGGCAGAGGCAGAGAATTGGAATTGCAAGGGCCCTCGCCCTAAATCCAAAGTTTATTGTAGCTGATGAGCCTATTTCGGCCCTAGACGTATCCATACAGGCTCAGGTAGTCAACCTGCTAAAGGACCTACAGGAGCAGTTTGGCCTCACCTATATGTTTATAGCCCACGACCTGTCCATGGTAAGGTATATATCAGATAGAGTAGGTGTCATGTACCTAGGTCATATGATGGAGCTAGCTCCCTCAGAGGAACTATATGAGAACCCCCTACATCCATATACCAGGGCCCTCCTATCAGCCATACCCATACCAAATCCTGAAATTCAAAGGAGCAGGAAGAGGATAATGCTGGAAGGAGATGTACCCAGCCCAATTAATCCAAAGCCTGGATGCAGGTTTGTAGACAGGTGTGCACAGGCAACAGAAATATGCAGAAAAGAAACCCCAGCCTTTGAAGAAAAAAGGCCCAATCACTTTGCAGCATGTCACAATGTGAAATAAGCTAAGCCAGTGGAAATCCACTGGCTTATTTTTTCAATATTAACTTCAGTTCCTCCACCTTAAATGCTAGGGTCAATCCAAAATACACTAGGGAGCCTAGGGCTATGGAGACTAAGAGAAGGATTATCTGGATAAACTTGGCTTCCGGCAGAATAGTCCCCAGCCTATAATATATTAAAAAGACAAAAATACCCATAATCAGGGCAGCAGCCAGAGTCTTTAAAAAACATATGAGGTATTTGACAAGGCCAATTTGACCAATCCTCTTTCTCAGGCTGGCAAATAAAATCAAGGTCGTCACTGTGGCAGATATACTGGTTGCCAAGGCCAGTCCCCTATGCCCCATGGGCTTAATCAGTATTAAATTCAATATAAGATTCACCACTACTGCAATTATACCGTTTACCATAGGTGTCCTCGTATCTTGAAAAGAATAGTAGACCCTATTGAGCATCAGACGTAGAGAAGAGCCCACAAGTCCTATGGAATAAAATATCAGGGCCTGACTAGTCATATAGGTGGCCCTGCTGTCAAAGGCATTTCTTTCAAAGAAAAGGTGGACCATGGGCTGGCCCAATAAAATCAAGCCAATGGTCGCTGGTACCGTAATTATCAAGATTATATTGATCCCCTGCCCCAATATGTTTCTTAGGCTGTCCATATCGTCCCTGGCAAAGGCCTTGGACAACATGGGAAATACTACAGTTGTAATAGCCATAATAAAGACAGCTATGACCATCTCATTTATCTTGGAGGCGTAGTTCAAGGCAGATATACTTCCGGATTCCAATCCAGAAGCCAAGGTCTTGTCTATAATGACATTTATTTGCTGGACCGCTGACCCAAGGAGTACTGGAAATACCAGCCCTGCCGCCTTCTTCAGATACCTGTCCTGCAAGTTAAAAGCAAAGCTGTATCTGTAGCCCAAGTGCCTTACGGCAGGCAGCAGGATTAAAAACTGACCTAGGGCGGCAATTACAGATACTGCCATCAGGGTCACTATCTTGTAGTCCCTGCCAAAAAAGAGCAGATAGGCCAAAAATATAAGGTTATAGGGAAGGCCAGATATGGCAGAAGGGCCAAATACCTGACTGCTATGGAGAAACCCCGAAAATACATAGGTCAGACCTAGAAATACAGCTATGGGCAAACCAACCCTATTTAGCCTTACAGCTAAATCAAACTGTTCCCCTTGAAACCCACTGGCTAGAACCCTTATCACCCAAGGGGAAAAGACATAGCCCAAAAGGACTATAAGCAGGCTGGCAAGTATTAGAATGTTTACCAGGTTATTCAGGTATCTAATCTTCCCCTTTCTTCCGTACCTTTGTCCGATTTCAGAAAATATAGGTATCAGCGTAGTATTTAGTGCAGCACCTAAGGTACCCATCAATATGACAGTTGCAGTCATGGCCACAAAATAGGTATCCGTCTCCATGCCAGAACCAAATCTATTGGCTATTAGGACCTCCCTAAAAAATCCAAAGCCCTTGGATATGAGGGTCATTATGGAAATCATCGCAGCAGAGTATGCCAATTTGTCTTTCTTCCTCATCTGTTTCACCTTTTGTTTGCCAAAAATTTCCCTTCAAAATCTTCAGGATTCAGAGGCCTAGAAATATAGTAGCCCTGTGCAAAGTCGCAGGCCATATCCCTTAATATATCCAGCTGTTCCCTAGTCTCTACTCCCTCAGCTACAACCTTCAGACCTAGATTATGGGCTAGGTCTACAATGGTCCTTACCATTATTTCGTCCTCGCTATCCCTTTTCATATTTCTAATAAATTCCATATCAATCTTTATATATTGTATGGGCAAGTTCTTCAACTGTGCCAAAGATGAATAGCCCGTACCAAAATCATCTAAAGCCATTGTAACACCCAAGCTCTCTAGATTAAACAATGATTCTATACAGCTAGCTGAATTGTTCATAAAGGCAGTCTCTGTAATCTCCACATTGAATACAGAAGGATCAACATTGTATTCATTCAATAGTCCATTGATTTCCCTGTCTATTCCGCATTTGATTAGGGACTTGGTAGATATGTTGACCCCTAGCTTGAAATCATTATATCCCTGATCTATCCAATATCTTTTCTGCCTTACGGCCATCTTTAGGATATGGGAGGTAACTTCAAATATCTGCCCCGTTTCCTCTATTAGGGGAATAAACTCCATGGGGGGAATATATCCCCTGTCAGGGTGATTCCACCTGACTAGGGACTCCACACTGTAGAGCTTACCTGTTTTTATATCTATAATAGGTTGATATTGCAGTCCAAGCTGTCCATTTTCTATGGCCCTGTAAATCTGATTTACTATAAATGTGTTGTATTCAACCCTCTCTCCCAACTCAGTCTGGTAGAAGAAAAAGCCATTTTTACCCCTACGTTTCATTTCATTCATAGCCATATTGCTAAGCCTCATAAGGGTATCGTAGCCCTCTCCATCGCTGGGAAGGACAGATATACCTATGCTGGCTGACATGCTAAACTCATAGTTTTCCATGCCCCAGGGCTGTCTGATTATATCCAGTATCTTGTTGGTCTTGTCAACTATATCCCTATATCCCTCCAGCCCATCTAATATGACACAATACTCATCCTCTCCTAACTTGGACAGGCAGCCTATGTCCTCATTGGCTAGAAGCTTTTCACTCAGGTGAACCAGTAGCTTGTCCCCTGCAGTATGACCCAGAGTATCGTTGATTTGCTTGAAATTATCTATATCGATATTTAGGAAGGCAAGTTTTTGGTTTTTTGCCTTGGCCTTGACTATGAGCTTTTCAGCCTCCTTTTTCAACATGAATCTGTTGGGAAGACCTGTCAAGCTGTCGTAGTATGCAAGGTTATTTAGCCTTCTAACTAGGTTTTTCTGCTCGGTAATATCTGTACCCATAGATAGGACCCTAACGACCTTCCCATCTTCATCGAATATAGGAGAATCTGTCCATATCAGCTCAATATCTGTGCCATACTTGGACTTCCATACATCTCCTATGCTATTTCTCAAGGACTTGCCGCTCTTGAGATAGTTCATTAGGCCAGTAATCTTGGGCTTTTCCTCCTCATATAAAAACAAATCTACCCAAGATTTGCCTATTAGCTCCCCCTCCTTGTATCCT
>JBBAEY010000105.1:0-5966 GCA_041655755.1 Tissierellaceae bacterium | reverse complement strand
AACTTTTACCTTGCCGATTTTCTCACCTATGCCCCTAGAGTCCAGCCTTATAAAGTCTGGAGTATTGTCTCCAAATATATCCTTTGCTAGTTCTCTTTTGGCAATATTGTAGTAGCCATTTCTAAGCACGGAGCCATGGGTGACGGTGATTTTTCCCAAGAGTCTGCTTATGAGATAGTCCTGAGGCGATAGCCATCCATAGCTTTTATTAAATAGGTCTTTGTCATTTTCCATAATCCAGAGTATCTTGGACAGTCCATTGAAAGATACCAGGGGGCAGCCTGTAATCCTGTAGTATTCTTCCTCTCTTATTCCGTATTTTTCTATATCGCCTGCTGTGATTGCCCTTTCGTCACTGTCACATATAGCTGCTGCTAGGGGGTTCAAATCCTTATCTACAGGAATTACAGTCCCCCTTTGATGGGTTATGCCCAGTCCCAGGACCTTATCTTTTTCAGCAAAGGTCAGAGCATTTAAACATTCTAAGAATGTTTCCTCTAAATCAATGGCATCCATCTCCTGATGCCCATGGCTCATATTTTCCCTCTTATAATCTTTTTTTATTCTATTAACTACTTCTTTTTTCCCCAAGTCATATACGAGAATACGTACTCCATGGGTACCCACATCTACTCCAAGTACAAATTCCAATATTATCTACCTCCATAAGGGGTGAATTATTTTGATAGATCCAAGCCTACCTTAATATTCTTTCCTTTTCCATAATCCTTGATTCCGTCAACAATCTGGTCCAATGGATATTCTTTATTTCTAATTAACTTGTAATCAAAGTATTTGTTTTTTAAAATCTCTATGGCTTCTTCTGCGTGTTTGTCCTCAAAGCCTACTGTTCCAGTCAGGGTAATCATCTTGTAGTGAATTTCATTTAGGCTTATAGTCATCTCATCGTTATTTATATCAGCAGAAGCAAAAAGGCTTATTTTCCCTTTTTTTGCTACCATTGCCAATGCTTGCTCCACACAGGTTTTTTGTGCCTTTCCCCCGGCTGTTACAAAAATCTTGTCTGCACCAATTTTGTTTGTCAGTGCAAGCACTCCTTGTACTACATCTTCCTTGGAAGAGTTCAGAATAATATCTGCCCCCAATTTGCCAGACAATTTTAACCTTTCATCGTCTATGTCTATGCAAATGATCCTCTTGGCCTTATGATAACTGGCTACTATGGTATGAAAAAGACCCATGGGCCCTAGACCTATGATGACTACTGTGTCATTTTCGTCTACCCCAAGCTCATTTATGCTGTGAATTACATCTGCTAGGGGTTCTATTAGGCTTCCAGCTTCATAGTCTATTTCCTCAGGTAATTTTATTACACATTGTTCCGGAAGCTTTAAATGGGTAGCAAAGCAGCCTCCTATACCTTCATCATTCATTAGTCTAATACAGTCGCCAAAATTCCCCGCTGAACCACCTACTCCCAGAATGTTCAGGCACATGTTTTTCTTGCCTATCTTACAATAGTGACATTGGCCGCAGCTAATCATGGGCTGAATAGCAACTCTGTCGCCCACTTGAATATTTTTTATGTTCTTCCCAGATTCTATTACAATCCCTGCTGCCTCGTGTCCAAGAATATATGGGCCCTCATCTCTCAGTCCTACTTCCACATCGTCTTTATCCCCATAGTATTTTTTTAAATCTGTAGGGCATAGGGTTGCTTTTTTTAGCTCTACAATTAAATAATCATCTCCGCATTTGGGGATTTCCATTTCTTCTATTCTCATATCTTCTATTCCGTATAGCATAGCTGCTTTCATCTTCATTTTCCTCCTTGTGTATCGTACATTTTGTCTATTCTATTTCCTCTATAATCTTAAAGTATTTTTCCCTGTCATTAGTATAGGTGATGGCCTTGAGGGCATCTATCATTTTCTCTGGATCTTTACTTTGCCATACATTTCGGCCAAATACCACTCCACATACTCCGCACTTGTTGGCCTCTATGATTGTATTTGCAATATCTTCTGCCGACGCCTTACTACCTCCCAAGATAGCCACTGGTACAGGGCAATTGTCCAGTACCTGCTTAAATTCCTCAGAAGTCCCTATGAAGTCAATCTTTACCAGGTCTGCTCCTAGCTCTGCACTTATTCTTGCCATATGGGAATATAGGCTAACATCCCTTTTCATCTCATCTGTTAAGAGCCCACCCCATGTAGTCGGTTCCACAATTAGGGGTAAATTCCAATGGTTACATTCCTCAGCTAGGCGGGTGATATAGGCCATATTCTCTGCCACTATCCTAGTATCCCTCCTGCCAAAGACGAGCAGGGCCTTTATGGCATCGGCTCCCAGCCTTACACATTCCTCGACAGAAATAGATTGATGGATTTCTTCCCCCTGTCCTTCTAGTTGGGGAATGCTCCCATGTAATATGAAATCAGTCGATATGACTAAGGAGGGCTTGCCCTTACCGCCAAAGAGATAATTAAATCTGCGAGCCATACCTCCACTCAAAAGTACTGCGTCAGGATTTGCATCTATTATGGTATTTAGGAGTTTTTCAGGGTGCTCTAGCCCTGGTTTTACTCCACCCTGTCCATGATCTAGGGCAACCATTACGGTCTTGTCATCGCTAAATAGCCTTCTCATTCTAAGCTCCTTGTTCCAATATCTCATCTTATCCTCTCCTCTCAAACCTGTTAAGTAGTGAATCTAGTGCTTTTTTCCCTTGAAAGATTATCTTCTCTTTATCAATATTTGTAAATTCCCTGTCCTGGTATAGCCATTTGCCATCGACCATCACATCTGTAACCATATTCCTATTGCCTGAATAAACTAAATTTGCTGTACTAGGTCCAATATGGCCTAGGCTTTCAAAATCAACTACTGTCAAATCGGCGTATTTACCTTCTTCGATGGAACCGCAGTCTTTTTCCATTCTCAGGGCCCTCGCTCCACCTAAGGTGCCAATTTCAAATGTCTCCTTGGCAGTCATTAGGGTGGGGTCCTTGTATATTCCCTTCTGGAGCAGGGATGCAAATTTCATCTCTTCAAATGTATCTAGGCTGTTGTTGCAGGGGGCTCCATCTGAACCCAAGGACACTGTAACACCAGATTTGTACAGGTCTGCCAGTGGAGCTATGCCCGAGGCCAGCTTCAAGTTTGTCTTGGGACAAGATGCTACTTTTATATTGTTTTCCTTAAGTATTCTTATATCTTCTTCATCTATACAAAGGCTATGGGCTAGGAGCAATCTCTCACTTGAAAGACCCATCTTGTCCAGGTATTTTATCTCGGTCAAGCCTCTTTTTTCCTCTACCAGCCTGCTCTCCTCCCATGTTTCACAGGCATGGGTATGAACTAATATATTGTTTTTTTCCGATAGTTCCTTAATTTCCATTAGCAGGTCTTCAGATGTTGTCAGAATACCCCTGGGCATTAGGGCATAGGATATCCTTCCGCCTCCTGCCCCATTCCATTTCTTGTATAGTTCCATTGAACTGTCTATAGTTTCCCTACTTGTCTCGAAAAACTCCCTTGGCATTCCACCTAGTTCTTCCGGTGTATCATTGTAATCCATCATTACCTTTCCAAATACTGCACGAATTCCCAGTTCTTCCAAGGCCTTGCCAGTCATATGACCATGCCTCACAGATTCCATGATGCAGACGCTTGTTGTCCCTCCTGATATCAGCTCCATACCCGACAAGAGTGCAGACAAATAGGTGCTTTCTTCATTGTGGCTTGCTTCCAAGGGCCATATTCTTGTCCTTAACCATGCAAGCAGGGGCAAGTCATCTGCCAAACCTTTGAAAAGTGTCTGACAAAAGTGTACATGGGTCTGTACAAAGCCAGGAATAATGGTTCTGCCCCCTAGGTCTACATTATTTGCCCCTTCCACCTGACTTTCATCTGTTATCCTACTTATTCTATTGTTTTCGATTAATATATTTTTGTATTCTGGCCTTGACTCCGAATCTCTAATTACATAGCAATTTTTCAAGAGCTGCTTCATACCAATCTCCTGCCTTTCTTATCCTTTAGCCCCTTATATGAGGTAATTGCCAAGGTAATTACAGTGACTACATAGGGGGTCATGAGGGCAAAATACGATGGGACATTGATACTCTGAAGCCTATAGGCTATGCTTTCTACAAAGGCGAAGAGTCCTGTCGCCCCTAAAATCCTCAATGGGTGGGCACCGCTAAAGGCTATGGCTGCCATGGCTATAAATCCCCTACCTGCAGACATATTTTCTATAAATTGGGTCAAATAGCCTGTAGAAAGATAGGCCCCTCCCAATCCACATAAGATGCCATGGAATATTATGGTTATAAATCTTATCTTTTTAACATTTATCCCTGAAGTAGCCAAGGCCTCTTCGTCCTCTCCTGCGGCCCTCACATAGGTCCCCAATCTTGTGTAAAAAAGCAATAAATTTACTAGCAAGGCCAGGGCTATGGATATCCACACAATAATACTTTGATTGTTGAGTATTGTATTTAGCAGGGGAATACCCTTCAGTGCATTGAAGCTAGCCCTTGGTATGGCCTGTACTCTAGGATCATAGAAGGAACCCTTGACGCCGAACATCATTCGCAACAAGTATGTACTAAGGCCGGCGCCCAGAGAGTTGATGGCTACTCCTGCTATTATTTCATTTGACCTAAGAACGATTACAAAGAATCCAAACAAAAGTGCTATAAGGGTTGTGGCAATCATTCCCCCTAAAATACCCAAAATCCAGCTTTCCGTTAGATAATTTACTGTGTAGCCACTAAAGCAGCCAATTAGCATAAGCCCCTCTAGACCTATATTTTCTATACCTGCTCTTTTAGTCAATATGCCAGCTAGACCTGCCAACAATAGGGGTGGCATACTTCTAAGGGTTGCAGCTAGTATTTCAGGACTAAATATAATGCTGAAACTAGACATTGTCCACTCCCCCCTTAACTTTCATTTTTTGTTTCCTAATGCTTTCTCTTTTTTCTAGAAAATCCTTAAAGTATTTTGTAACGGAATTTTCCGAAGACATAAATAGTATTACAAGAGCCTGAATTACACTGCTTAGCTCGGAAGGTATATTGGTAAGCAATTCCATGGTTAGGCTTCCGCTTCTCATGGCCCCAAAGAGTATGGCAAAGGGTATAACTGCTAGTGCATTAAAGTTTGCCATGAGGCCAATGGTCAAGCCATCAAATCCATATCCCGGTGAAATCCCTTGAACAAACCTATATTGTATCCCCAAGACCAGGGCTGCACCTCCTAAACCAGCTAGACCTCCGCTTATGAACATGGACAGTATAATATTCTTGTCCACATGAATGCCAAGATAACTGGCAAACTCACTGTTCTGGCCCGACAGTCTCATTTCATAGCCCCTTACTGTATTTTTAAAGTAAAAGTATACTAAAATAGCTGCCAATATGGCTATTAGAAATCCTAGATTAAACCTAGTCCCATGATATAAAACAGGGAGCTTTGCAGCAGTTTGAATGTTATTAGTCATCCCTATGGGTGCTCCTGGTGCCTTTAGGGGATAGTTTACTAAATAGGATGTAAATAATATTGCTACATAATTCAGCATCAAGGTAGTAACCACTTCATTTGTTCCAGTCTTAATCCTTAGAACTGCCGGCAACATACCATAAAGTCCCCCTACTAGAAAGGACATAATAATTGCCATGGGCAGCAGCATAGGTCCTGGAAGTGGAGCAAATATGCCGACAACGGCTGCAGCCATTGCTCCTAGGTAGAGCTGACCTTCGGCTCCAATGTTAGCGAAGCCATTTTTAAAGGCGACGGCAACTGAAAGTCCAGTAAATATTAATTGGGTGGAGGTAGCCAAGGTATTGGCTATATTGTCCGGGGTACTGAAAGCCCCCTTTAACAGCGAAGCATAGGCAACTATGGGATTATCTCCATTTATCAATATTAGAATGCCTCCTACTAGCAGAGATAAGATAAAAGCCAGCAAGGAAACAAATATAACAACTTGTCTT
>JBBAEY010000104.1:0-6058 GCA_041655755.1 Tissierellaceae bacterium | reverse complement strand
CAATGAAACACGAGAAAAGATGCAAGAAGGTCTAGAAGAAAAAGGCTTATCCATAATTAGCCTAATTCATCCGAATACGACTATTGGGGCAGATGTGAAAATAGGAATAGGGACAGTCATTATGGCAGGAGCAGTAATAAACAGTTCTACAAACATTGGTAAAGGGTGTATTATAAATACAAGTTCAAGCATAGATCATGATAACGTAATAGAAGACTATGTACATATTTCCCCAGGAGTAAATACAGGGGGAACTGTAAAAATAGGAAAGAAAAGTTGGATAGGAATAGGAAGTATAGTAAAAAACAATGTTGAAATAGGAAAAGACACAGTTGTTGGAGCAGGTGCAGTGGTAGTCAAAGATATAAAGGAATCCGGTATTTATGCAGGTGTACCCGCTAAAAGGATAAAGTTAAGATAAAATATTGGATTTAAAGGGGTAATGGAGATGGGATAGTAAGGCAAATAGAAATTTTAAATGTATATAAGTTACCCATCTATGCCTGTTTACTTCTACTCTCTACGGTGTATTATGCATATAGATTCGGGGCTAGAAAAACTAGGCGTAGGACTAAGGTGGTATTTAGAGAACTTGCTTTACTTGGATTGATATACCTTGGCATATATGTACCTAGACAATTAACCTACGGAATCAGTGAATACATTAAGATTCTAGGAATTGTTAAAACAATATTCATCAATTTCAATAGACTGTCACTAGCCCTAGTCCTTGTAATTGCTGTATTCGTAGCATGTGATATAGTATTTTTCTACAGGAAATCTAGAGATACGTTAATCAGGAAATACACCAATATAGGGGCACATATTTTAGCCTTGGATATACTATCTATCATCATAATAGATAGGAGCATGGAATCAACAGAAATGATATTAATTTTTGTGATGTTCCTTACTATATTATTTTGGGTTTTTATTTTAAACTTGGACGAAAGTACAGATAAGACGAAGAGTATGCATATTAGGGATGATTCACCAATTAATGATGTCGATGATTTGTTTCCAGAGAGAAAAGCGGAACTAAAACACATAATGAATTATATAGATAATGCCAAATCAAATGAAGCAATAGTCATTTCAATCAATGGCCGATGGGGAGAGGGTAAGACAGGTATTATAAATTGTTTAAAAAAGCAATATGGGGAAAATGATGAATTTAAAAATAATATAATTTGGGTTCAACCTATGGTAGTAGATTCAAGGGAAGGTTTAATTAAATATTTCTTTACTAGCCTATCTTCGATTTTCGAAGAAAACGAAATATACACAGGAAATTTAAGTTATATAAATCAATATATGAAATTATTATTAGAGGTTATAGGAAAGGACCCGTATATTATAGATAATATAAACTTGTTTAAGGCGGATAGACTTAATGACTACAGGGGATATAAGGAATCATTGCAGAAGGAAATAAATAGACTACCTCCAGAACATGAGAATAAAAAGATATTAGTTGTAATAGATGATTTTGACAGAGTAGACGATGAAAACAAAATGTCCATATTAAGATTTATAAAGGAAATAGCTGACTTTAAGGGAATGATTATAATTTTCGCCATGGATTATGAAAGAGTAACAAAAGATAAAATTAGCTACGCATACTTGGAGAAATTCATATCAAAAAGATTTGATCTTAAGCAACTAAGGGAAACAAGTATTATTGAGTATTATTTGGATAAAGGAGCCTTTTTAGATCCTAAATATAAAAATGACTTCTTAAATGTTGAAATTACTAAATTAAGAAAAAACTTAACTGATCAATATGAAAGTCTGAAGGAAGATATAGTCCCCGGGGTAAAAGAGTATGGTTCAACTAGCGAAGCCCAAAGTATGGGAAATATAAAAATTACAGATAATTCTATACATAGAAATCCTAGACGAATAAAAAAATGGATTCGAGAGATAGAAGATATTTTCTTTATAATAGATGAAAAGATTAAAGATATCAAGATGGATTCAGACCAAGATATAGATATAAATAAGCTTATAAAAACAAATATTAACAAGATAATAGTAAGATTTGCTTACATAAAAGTCTTCTTTGAGGATGAGTTTACCAAAATAATTAACTATGGTGAATTGAACAAATATTTAGATGCATCCCCATTGGGTGGCGATATGGATGAAAATGCAAACAAAGTTATTATAAAAGGGATTTTCAAATATGCAGAGCAGGATTCATTCCTGAATATCTCAAAGTCAGATAGAGATGTGATTAAATTCATAGACGACTATATTTTAAACCATTACAGCCAATCGTATGTGACTGAAAAACAGGTAAAAAGAAAAAAAGAACTAAGGAAGATGATACTAGGTGGCAATATAACAGACGATAATGAGAAAAGCCTCCTCGAATATACAAAAGAACTAATAGAAGTTGTAGTTGGTGACAATACCCTAGAGAAAAAGAAGATGTTTGAAACTGTATTTAAATATATTGAATATAATTTTAATGAAATAACTGGAAAGATACATAAACTTATATATTTTATATCTGTCGATTTAATTAGGTACAGTCACCCAAAGGATAGCTATTTGTTAATTGAAGGCCTGATAACAGTACTAGAAAAAAACAACATTGTATTTGGAAGTGAAAGCAAGAAAAAAATCAATATTTCAAATATCGAAGATATTGAAAAAAACATAATCTTAATTAACGGTAATACTATTGCACTATCAATATTATTAGCAAGACATAAAGAGATTGAAGACATTAGCGAGAAATATCAGGAAATAAAAAACAGAAATGAAAGGATTTCAAATTTAGAGAGCTTAAACACCTATATAATGTCAGAGTTGCATTATACTATTGATGATAAAATAATGAATGAAAGAAATAAGATTGACCTATGGAGGGAAAAGATACTAGCTGATATTCAACTAAATTCAGAAATCAAATTTATAGATAGGGAGTATATATTGGGAGAATTAGGGCTCTACACTGAAGCACTTAAAAATATTGACAGAATAAAAGCGATAATCAAAAAAGGCAGGGTAAGGTTGGTTTATAGTTATCATGACAATCTAGAAAAAAAGAAGGCAGTTGAAATCAAAGATATATTAATAAGGGTAAAAGAAGAGCTAAATGCAAGTTCTCAGATTGTAGAAGAAAAACAGGCTGCAATCGAATATTATTTTAAGGTAATAAAACATTTATGGGAAACAGAAGAGGTAGAGGAAAATGGAATTCAGGAAATAATTAGCCTAGTGGAAGATATATACCCGATGGTAAATGTCGAGGATTTATTATTAGAAGATAGGGTCAGACTTTTATACTATGGTTTGTTAATTCCAAAATTAAAGATTAAATGTAAGATCTAACAGTAATGCTGCTGTTACATCATATGTTAAGTAAATATCTAAGATAAGTATATGCTATTTTATATTAATTATTTATTTAGTAAGGAATTGGTTTGCAAAAGGAGAATTGTTTAATGAATAAAAACATATGGATATTAAACCACTATGCAAAATTAGGCGAAGGGCGACATTATAAATTTTCATATAATCTAGCAAGAAGAGGCTACAATGTAAAGATGTTTGCAGCAAGCACAAGGCATAATAGTGATGTAAATAGGATTATTGATAATAGAAAATATATAGAGGAGGAAATGGAAGGGGTAACCTGTATTTATATCAAGGCTAGATCTTACATAGGTAATGGTAAGCAAAGAATATTTAATATGCTGGACTATGCTAAGGGCCTTTTATCAGTTAGCAAGAAATTCGATAAAGAAAAGCCAGATATAATATATGCTTCATCAGTTCATCCCCTGACCTGGCTATCAGGATATATTTTATCAAAAAGATATAAGGCTAAGTTTATAGCAGAAACTAGGGATCTTTGGCCAGAAACTTTGGTTGCCATGGGGCAAATTAAAAAAAACAGTATTCCTGCAAAAATACTCTATAAACTAGAAAAATTCATATATAAAAAGGCAGATAGGTTAATATTTACTTTCCCTGGTGGTAAGGACTATGTAAGCAATATAGGCTTGGATAACTCCAAGGTTAGATATATAAATAATGGAATTGACATAGAAGAATTTAATTATAATAAAGGAAACTATACTTACATTGATAAAGACTTAGAAGACAACAATATATTCAAAGTAATTTATACTGGATCTATGGGACAAGCAAATGAACTTGGTTACTTAATAAAAACCGCAAAACTGATGCAAGAAAAAGAAATTAGAAACATAAAACTTATTTTATTTGGTGATGGATATCAAAGAAAAGAGCTTGAAGATTATGCTAAGGAAAACAAATTAGACAATATAACATTTAAAGGTAGAGTAGGGAAAAAACATATACCATATATTTTGAGCAAATCAAATTTGAATATAATTGTTGGAAAAGATAGTGTATTGGAGAAATATGGATTTAGCCAGAATAAAATATTTGATTATTTAGCCTCTGGAAAGCCAACGATTTCTAATAGAAGTGTTCATAGTATATTGGATGATAATAAATGCGGGGTTACAGTGAGTAATGGGTCTATAGAAGCCATTGTCACAGGAATACTTAGAATTTATAAGATGCAGTATGCTGAATACAATCAATATTGCAAAAATGCCCTTAAAGTAGTACATGACTTTGATTTCAAGGTTTTAACAGATAAATTGGAAGATATAATTTTAGAACTATTAACAAAGGAGGAAGCCCATGCAAATACCACTAATTAACCTAAAAGCACAATACCAAACTATAAAAGAAAAGGCAGACCAGGCAGTCTTAGAAGTCCTATCATCAGCTCAATATATAATGGGGACTAATGTAAAAGAATTTGAAAAAGAATTTAGTAACTACCTAGGAGTAAAACATAGCATTTCAGTAGCCAATGGAACAGATGCCCTAATAATAGCACTAAAGGCCTTAGGGATAGGCGAAGGAGATGAAGTAATCACAACACCTTACACCTTCTTTGCCACAGCAGAATCTATATCTTTTGTAGGGGCAATACCAGTATTTGTAGACGTGGAAGAAGACACATACAATATAGATCCTGCAAAAATAGAGGAAAGGATAACAGACAAAACAAAGGCCATAATGCCAGTCCACATATTTGGACAACCAGCTAAAATGGACGAAATAAACGAAATAGCCAAGAAACATAATCTATACGTAATAGAAGACGCAGCCCAGGCAGTAGGCTCAGAATACAAGAGCCAAAAGATCGGTACCTTATCGGACATAGCAACCTTTTCCTTCTTTCCAACCAAGAACCTAGGTTGTGCAGGAGATGGAGGCATGATAGTAACAAATAATGATAAGCTAGCCACCGTATGTAGAGCCCTAAGAAGCCATGGGTCAGGACAAAATGGCCAAGAGGCCTTTAATATACTTAATAATATAGATGAAGAATCTAGCAAGGAAGAGAGTACAGACAACACCATCTACAACTCGCAAAAATATTACAACTACCTAATAGGACACAACTCAAGACTAGACGAAATCCAGGCAGCCCTGCTTAAGATAAAGTTAAGGGAAATAGACAAGTGGAACAATAAGAGAAGGGAAAATGCCTACTTCTATAATGAAAACCTAAAGGATACGGAATTAGTTACTCCCTATGAAGATAAGGATGTAAAACATATCTACCACTTATATATATTGCAATCAGAAAGAAGGACAGAATTAGTATCCTACCTAGGTGAAAAAGGGATAGCAACAGGTGTATACTATCCAGTTCCCCTTCACTTACAAAAAGCTTATCTAGACCTAGGTTACAAGGAAGGAGACCTACCAAACGCAGAATACCTGTCCCATAGGACCTTTGCCATACCTATGTTTGCAGAATTATCCGAGGAGAAAAAGATATCTATTATAAATACTATAAAAGGATTTGGTGAATAACATGAAATTAAGTAATATTCTAAGTGGCTTTGATTTGGATATTCAATATAGAATAAGAGATGAAGAGGAATTTGATACATTAGGTTTACTTGAGTCAAATACAGAAGAATCCATATGTACTTTCTGTGACAATGAGAAGTATTTAAACAAAATGCCTAAAAATGCAAGAATGATCCTT
>JBBAEY010000103.1:0-6154 GCA_041655755.1 Tissierellaceae bacterium | reverse complement strand
ATAAACTAAAAAAGCTATTAGAGCAGGAAATTGCAGAAAAAGTATCAATAGAATGTGGTGAGCTAGTTATGTCAGTAGCTGAAGGATTAAGACATGAAGGGAAAAAAGAGGTATAGAACTAGATCGAATTAAACAAGCTAAACAAATAGCTAAGGATATGATAATAGAAGGCGAGCCGATAGATAAAATACTAAAATATACAAGGGTAGACGCATCAGACATAGCTAAGATAAAAGAAGAAATGAGAGGTTAAAAATAAATTGATTTCAGTAGATGAGTTGAATTTTATTGTGAAAGGAGGCTTGTAACCAATGGACAAATCAGCCTTCAAAGGTGTTATAATTTCAATCCAGCCACGGATCAGGCTACTCCGTTCCTTCGATGAGGTATCCCATACATACCTTGGTTACGCCATTAAATTAGAGGGAGAGATAGATAACCAACATACTGTCTTCTCCATAGGCATTGGCAAGGGAGCCCAAACCAAACATCAACTCAAAGTAAATGATGTTATTTCAGGGGAATGCCTACCTGTGCCAGATCCTGATATGGAGCCGGTTGAATATTATAAGGTGTCAAAGATAAAAGTTATCTCTAATGGAGAACAAGGTAGCAATTCATCACCCTGGGAACTGGTGCCACCTGAACTAGAAATTTATAGAGAAAGAGGGCATCGAAGACTGTCAGCTAGGACATATGAAACCAAATGTAGCGGTTGCATATGGGGGTGTAGAATGCCAGTTGAGATTATTGTTGATAACTGGAATCCCAGGGGTAGGAGAAAGTATAGGTTCGAGACATTCTGTTATGGACCGTTAAGTTGCAAATTGTATAAGGCTGGTCCTAATCGTAAGGTAGAAGGCCGTAACGGTATGGTGTATGTAGAGGAGGATTGGGTTGATCAGATGGCAGTGGAGCATCGGGGAGAAGATGAATAGGTGAGCCTTGGGATGGGATATTTATAACTAAGACAGAATTATTTAGGGGTGAATAGTAGGATGAGGAAGAAAAATATTGAATTTTTATTGGAAATGACAAAATCATATTTAATTGGAAATATAGATATAATTTCCTATGGTTTAGATTTTCCATATGAAGTAGAAAAAAGATACAAGGATCTTGTAAAAGAAGATAGGAAATTGGCAGAGGCTATTTATGATTGTTTGGTTGAAGATGGTGCCCATTTATATGATGTTTTAACAGAATACAAATTTAAGAAAAAGATTGCAGAACATTATAAATATATAAATGGAATTTGTAATGGGGAAGTTCATATTATATAGTTTATTTAACTATTTTAGAAACATATGTTGACATTAAACTCAACATGTGATAGGATTTAATTGGATGGTGATATAATGAAAAGTTTTGGAGAAAGTTTAAGACAACTTAGGAAAGATAAGCGAATTACTCAGCGTGAATTGGCTTCAAAGATTGATGTCGATTTTTCTTATATCAGTAAAATCGAAACTGGTGCTTTAGAACCACCCTCTGAAGAAATTATTATAAAAATGTCCAAGATTTTGGAAGTTGATGAAGAAACAATGATAATGCTGGCAAAAAAGATACCAACAAGTTACAAAGAAATTATTGTAGAAGATGAATTAGCTGGACTTTTTTTACGGGAAGTGCCAAGAATGTCAGCGGAAGATAGGGAAAAGGTTAGAAAAGCAATACTAGGAGATGATTAAGTGGCTTGTCATAGATATATCACTCAAGACGAAATAGATAGAATTACATCAACTATTTTAATAAATAAGAATTTAATGCCAACTTCAGATAAAATAACAAAAATAGATATTGATTATTTAATTGAGTTTGAGTACGATTTAGATATAGGATGGAGGGATTTAGATCATTTGTCTGATGATGATAATGAAGTATTAGCGGCAATACATCCAAAATCAAAATTAATATTAATGAACGAAACAAAGAAAAGTCTTTTTGAAGTAAAAATAGGAACAATGAATTTTTCAAAGGCACATGAGTTAGGGCATTGGGTATTGCATGTCACAGAAGAAAAGGATTATGAACAATTGATTTTCACAGATAATGATAGGTTTTATTGCAGAGCTAGATTTAAAAATAATCCTATAGAAATTCAGGCTAATATGTTTGCTGCATCTTTATTGATGCCTAAGGTATTAATTGAAAAATACATTAACAATTTAAAATCATATAAGCGAATAAGTTTTGGAGACTTATATTATCTTAAAGATGAATTGGAAGTATCTATATCAGCTCTTGTAAGAAGAATAAATGATTTAGGACTTCTACATATTACAACAGATGGAATAATATATCATAGTATAGATGAAATGTCAGGCCAGTTGAAGATGTTTTAATTTTTTTACACTAAAGGTTGAGTTGAATATCAACACAATAAACGGGGGATAGTCCAATGAAAGATAAGTTGGAATCTAGTGAGGTAATTAAAGAAAAGAAGTTAATAAGAAAAGAATATTTAGTATCACCTAAATGGGGGATGCCAATACTTAATAAAATAAAGCTGCCTAATGAAAAAATAGACCTTATAGCTTATGATGAAATTAGTAAAAATGAAACGAGTATTGAAAATCTCCATAAGACAGTACATTTTTTTATTAATGATGGAAAGTTTCGGGCTGTTTATGAAAGTTATAATATAAGCCAATTGAAAAAGCTTGCTCAATATAAATATGTATTAACACCTGATTTTAGTGTTAGAGTAGATATGCCCTTACCAATTCAAATATATAATATATTTAGAAGTAGATGGTGCGGTGCTCACTGGCAGAATTATAACATTAAAGTGATACCTACAATAAGTTGGAGTGATGAAAGAAGTTATGAGTTTTGTTTTGAAGGAATAGAGAAGGGTTCTACAGTTGCTATATCAACATTAGGATGTAAGAAATCGGAAGAACTTTTTATGAAAGGCTACAATGCTATGTTAAAAGCTATAGAACCAGAATTAATTATCTGTTATGATAGGCCTTTTAGAGGGATGGAAGGAAATATAAAGCATATTGAATACATATACCCAGGGGGAGGTGCTAATTATGGGGGGGAGGGGTACTAAATCATCATTAGTTAATCAAATTAATCTTCAGGATGTTATTGATAGGGAAGAAATTGACAGGATTATGAATCATGCCGAAAGGGTTAGACAGGGGAATACAACTGGTGGAGGCATAATTGGAGAGTCTGGGTTTAAGGAATGTATGTGTTGTGAAAATCGTACTATTCCGATAAATTCCGCTAATCATAGGTGCCCGGTATGTGGCTGGATTGATGATGAGTATCAGAATAAGAATCTAGATAGTCTTGATGGACCGAATGTTACAAGCTTACGAAAGGCTAGATTAATATGGGGAAGAAAAATAATGAGCTAGACAAGTAAGCTAGGTTATGTATTATGGTAGATTTAAGATTTAATGTATGGGGGTGATATAATGGGTAAAAATCAACATGTAGTACCGCATGGCAAAGGGTGGGCTGTAAAAGGTGCTGGCAATAGAAAAACTACCTCAGTTCATAGGACACAGGAGGGTGCAAGAAAGGCTGCTAGGAAAATAGCTATTAACCAAAGATCAGAAGTTGTCATACACGGAGGAAATGGAAGAATAAGAGCCAAAAATTCATATGGTAACGATCCTTTTCCACCAAAGGGATAATATTACAGTTAATTAGAACAATAGATAAGAGTACTGCCGAACTGTCAATTTTAGAATTGGTGCATTTCATGGAATAGTACAATCAACCCTATTAATATATTGAATTAGGGGGGATTGTACATGAAATGTAATAAAGTGGATCTAGTTAAAGATGAAGTTAGCGAGGTTATTATAAATACTAAAAATATACTGGTTGATTTTGGAGAAAGAAAAAAATTGAGCAGGCTGAATTGCCTAAAATTACAACGATTAAAAAACAGCTTAATAATGTAAAAAATGAGTTAGATAAAATAAATATTATAGTTAACAATATTTGTATTTTATATGAAGAATTTGAAGGCTATTTAAAGGAACAACAGGAAGAACTAGAAACTAACAACATTGTTTTAGTAAGTAGCAATAAAGAACAATTGATATTACTTATTGATAAAAACTTACTGGATGGAATGGCTATTAGAAGAGTAGAGGATGTTAAAGATACATGGAAAATTGTTTACTCTATCGCTGAAAATGAAAACTTCGCTAATAAGAAGAAAAAAACAGAAAGGATACCTTTTTATAAAAAAGAAAAAAAGTCATTGGTGAAATGACAGTAATAGAATCTCACGGTAATTTGCTATTAAAAATTAAAATGGAAGATGGATCAAATTGTCATGAATTCCGATTAGATAACTCTCTAAAAATATATCCTCTGATACCCCCGAACCATGGGTGCTTTGGGTAAACCTGGTAAAATAAAATCCCTTATTAAGCAAAAGTAAAAGTACTGAGTATACCACGAATATTGTCGAAATTCAGGTTTGTTAGGTTTGGTTTAGGGTCAATTGTAAAACTAAATTAGACTTTGTAAACTTAAATTAGACTGTTGAATAAAACTGTAAAAATACATGATTTGAAATAGTTTAATTATAGAAAAACGAGCTTCCAAAAGCTCGTTTTTATGATATAATTAACTTAGGATCCATAAATTTGGGCATAACTTTAAGAGGTCTACTATATAAAAATCTTTTGTAAGACTAAATTAGACCCCTAAATTTATAATATTATGCCTGGGTAATGGCTTTAAATTATTTCAATAAAGAAGGTTTTAAGATAATATCATTAGGGTTGATTAGAGAGATTCCTAATGAGTTAATTAACTCAAAACCGTATCTTGAGCTGAATGCATCAAATGGTGATTGATCATTCAGCTTTTTTCTTACATAAGAATTTACATGAGACATTAATAAATTGATATCCTGCTGGTTAAAGGTATCCATACTCTTTCCCTTAGGGATGACTCTACGGATTAATTCATGATTATTTTCAACTTCTGGTTTCTGATATGCCGCATAAGGATGGCAATAAAATACATTTGTGAGCTTTTCTCCACCATATACTTTTTCGATTTTATCTGGATTTGAAAATTCACTTCCATTATCCGTTAATATTACAGGGAATAGTTTCATAAAATGTTCTTTCCCTATGGCATCATAAATTGCTTCAAAACAGTTAGTGACACTCTTAGAATCATTAGCATCCCTAATAAACATAAGCATAAAAGAGGTATCAACAAAATGAATAGTAAGTAGAACCTTACCACCTTTTGTACCTTCTACAGTATCCATTTGTACAGTAGCAATATCTTTGTTTTCATCTATGAATCTTAAGTAATCCTCATATCTTCTACCCTCTAAGCACCTTTTATCAACCTTGTATCCCATCTGTTTCTTTTTCCTAGGACGATACCTTACCTTTCTTGGTAAATCAATATTCTTAACAGACAATGCCCCAACTTCAATATATTTATATATAGTTTTCTCACAAACCATAATACTATCTTTGTTGTTAGCTAGAATATGATGAACCGAATGACCTTGATCAACCAAAGGTTTAATAATACTATCTAATCTTCCAATTTCCTCAGGAGAACTTTCAATTCCAAGTCTTGATTCAACTAATAATCCTTCATAATCTTTTTGAGCCATTTTAGCTGAATAGAAACACTTCTTAAGAATACATTTATTTCTGTTATCGCAGTTGTTACACACATATGGTGTAGATTGTAATCTTTCACAAATAGTTTCTTTAAAATATTCACAGAAATCATTACACTTGTTGCAAAATCTACAATATTTATATTTCTTCTTGCAAATCTTCTCATTGCATATTTCATTCATAACACAATCATATCTATAGACACATGCGTTGTAATTACGACCATAACAACCTTTTCTATCTATAGTAGATCTAAGAGTGATTTCTCTAGAAATAGTTGATTTATGTCTATTAAGTTCTCTAGAAATCTCTGACAAAGAAAAATCTAATTTAATTAGTCTTTCTATTTCCAATCTGTCATCATAAGTTAAATGTTTAGCCATGTTGACTCCCCCTAAGAGCCATTACCCAGGTATCTATATTTTACTACAAACTTTACTTATGTTGATATATAAGGTTTTAAATTTGTACAGTTAAATTAGACCCTTAGGTTTGTAAGACTAAATTAGACTGTTTAGTAA
>JBBAEY010000102.1:0-6307 GCA_041655755.1 Tissierellaceae bacterium | reverse complement strand
CATCTGCAGATATTTCTTGTAGTTTGTTTATTGCTCTAGCCATGACCTCACTCCTTTCCATCAGGCTTTTTAACCTTAGCTCATTGGCTTCTTTTCCTCCTTCTTTAAGGAACTCCAGCCATAATTCTACCTTATTTAATTCTTCTATTTCCTTTTTCTCTAGTTTTGGAGTTTCTAGGTAGTGGATTTCTAAATCTTCTATTAAGGGAAAGTGTTCTTCTACTTATATAATACCATAAAAGCTAATTCTTGAAACTACTTTAATCCAATAAAAAATCCAAGGCAAAGGCCTTAGATTTTTATATCTATATTTCCACCTAAAAGGTTTAGATCTATAGTTTTTTAGCTATAGGTCTATTATGTTTATAATATATATCTGAAGAATGTCTTATTTTATATTCCTGCTACTTTATCATTGAAACATATTTCTCAAGAAATTCATTTGGTGTCAATATTTCTGGTTTTTCTACATCAACCTCTGAAAAATCCTTATCCCCTGTCACTAATATATCTACATCTTCAATTATAGCGGTGTATAAAACTGGATAATCCATCTTATCCCTAATTTCAAATAAGCTTTCATCCATAATTTCAGGGGTATACACTAATTCATATGGCAATACCGTTAGAAACTCATCTAAATCCCTCAATTTATTCGCAAACTTTCTATCTACAACTTGCTTAAGTTCATCTACAACAAATGATGATAATACGAGCCTATGCTCTAATACTATGGTTTCAATTACCTTGTTTAGAATTTTACTTTTAAAAACAAAAACAGATATTAGTACATTTGTATCTAGCATTATTCTCATTTGCTTGTACCCTGCTTTTCCATATATACTTCTTTTCTAATTTCATTAACTAAATCTACAACATCATCTTCTGTTTTTAAGCCTAATCTTTCTGCTTCACCTTCAAAGGATTTTTGAATCTTTTGCAATGCTACCATGGCAGAATTCATTACAATAATATTCCCATCTTGTTCCATAAAGATTACTTTATCGCCTTCCTTAAGATTTAATTTTTTTCTTATATTAATTGGAATCGTTACCTGTCCTTTAGATGTTACCTTTGCTAATTCCATGATTTCGCCTCCTACATTTCTTACTTTCCTTACATATATTGTATGCCAATAATGACTTTTTATCAACATATTTGTAAAACCATGCCCTCTAATAACATCTACGATGCATAAGATATATTTAGACCTATAGTTTTTTAGCTATAGGTCTATTATGATTATAATATATATCTGAAGAATGTCTTATTTTATATTACCTGCTATTTCTTTTATTTCCTCTAGACTTAGGTCCGTATATTTTGCTACGAGTTCCATATCCAGACCATCTGCCAAAAGTTTTTTTGCCAATTCCCGGTCTCTTTGTTTTCTACCTTCCTCTATGCCTATTACCTTACCTTCCTCTATGCCTATTACCTTACCTTCCTCTATGCCTATTACCTTACCTTCCTCTATGCCTATTACCTTACCTTCTTCTATGCCTACTACCTTGCCCTCTTCTCTTCCCTCTTCTCTTCCTTCTCTTCTTGCATATTTTAATCTGGATACCATATCTAATCTAGCCTTTTCCCTTGCCTTGTAGGCCTCCCTCATCTTTTCATCTGCAGATATTTCTTGTAGTTTGTTTATTGCTCTAGCCATGACCTCACTCCTTTCCATCAGGCTTTTTAACCTTAGCTCATTGGCTTCTTTTCCTCCTTCTTTAAGGAACTCCAGCCATAATTCCACCTTATTTAATTCTTCTATTTCCTTTTTCTCTAGTTTTGGAGTTTCTAGGTAGTGGATTTCTAAATCTTCTATTAAGGGAAAGTGTTCTTCTACTTCCATTATCTTAAATATACTATGAAGCTTTTCGCTCTCTACTATTTCCACATATCCTAATATATTTATTACTATTGTCCTTTTTAGGGTTTCGTATTCTTCTGCCTCTAGAATTGTTTCTCCATAGGACTTGGCCCAGTAGTATAGACTTCTTTTTCTATAGTTATCATCTTTTCTTATCTGTATTTCTATATTTATTATTTCTCCTAGGTCAGTTCTAGCCTTTATGTCTAATATTGATAGTTTATCTCCTTCAAAGTCCTTGTAGTTAAAGGGGTTAAGGTGAGATATGTCTACTATTTTATTCTTATCACCATTTGCTAATATATCGTTTAGTAGGGCTATTAATAATTCTTTACTTGTCTTATCTTCTTTTCCAAATAGGGCCTTAAATACTAGGTCCATCATGGGATCTAAAGTTCTCATTTTTTACCTCCACAATTTACTTATCCTTCTACTTATATAATACCATAAAAGCTAACTCTTGAAACTACTTTAATCCAATAAAAAATCCAAGGCAAAGGCCTTAGATTTTTATATCTATATTTCCACCTAAATGTGTATTTACCGACTGTTCCATTATTTCTGTGCTGATTTCCATAATTTGAGTCATCTGTGCCGATTGTAACTCCGCCATATCCATAGCCATCTTTAAAATAGAAGTACCTGCTTGGGTTCCTGCATTAGCTTGATTCATTACCACTGATAAGCCCGCTAGATCCATGGTATCAACCCCCTTTTTTTATCTATACCCATGTGGTGGGAATATATGCTCATATTCATTATATAATATAGACCCAATCAAATTTCATCGCAAATCTCATGGAAGAGTTTTCATTTTATTAAGTCCTTGAGCCTCATTACCTTTGTACCCCTAATCCTAGCTCCGCCCTCTGTTGCATCTATGAATTCTATGTTCTTTTCTTCCTCTATTCTGTTCTGTATCCACCTCAAATATATATATAGATTCTTCGATGTCTGTATTGTATTTCCATAAACATCCTCTACATCCCTCAAACCACTGCTGTCGACAATATTTCTCGCCCTAGCCTTTGATGAATGGGACTTATTGTCTGTAAATCCCAGGTCCTGACCAACAAATACAATGGGATTACCACCCATCTTGATGGCTATATCTAGGGCAGTAGTCGCAACAGAACCACCAGTCCTCACTAGGACTGCTCCCAGTTTCTCCGCAAGTTCCTCCGCCTTAGGGTAGCCCTTTTGCAGGGCAATGTATCTTTTCCCCTTGTAGTTTTTCATTATATTCTTGTCTGCTGTGGATAGAACTATAATTGGTATGTCTGGCTCCAAGCCCTTCAACTGGTTATTGTACAAATGCCTTGATGGATCGGTCAATATAATATAGTCTGGTCTTATCCCCATAGCAAGCAAGGCCTTGGCAGCCCTGCCTACAGATAGGATTATTCCCCCATCACCTAACTTAGCCAAGTCTCCCATATTCCTGTCCAGGGAAGGCCCTGCAGATACAATATATATAGCCTTGCCCTCAAATTTTCCGAACAGGCTATCCACCCTATCATCAAAAGACCCTATATTTTCTTTAAAATTCTCATCAAGGGCAGCTGACATCGCTTCCATCGAAGAACTCGTCATTATAAATTCCTCCAACAGGTACTTAAGCTCCTTGAATTGGCTTGGAATAGCTTCCATTGAAGGCTTGTGAATTCCCACACTTATATCGTCCATAGCTAGAATCCTAGCTAATTCCCCATAGTGCAAGCTGTCATTTTTCATCTGGTGAAAGGTAAAGTTCCTATCCAGGGCCTTCCTCTCCAAATAATCGCTGGCTATCCTGATAATATCCTCATTACACTCAAATACATGGATGTGATAATCATCTCTATCTATTAGATCTACTAGGGCATCTATATGGTAGCCCAGACCCAGACCATAGACTAGGTAAAGGCCTGACCCTTCCCTGTAAAGATCCTCTGCAAATATTCTAGAATCCCTACTTGGATTATATTTGCTATAAAGATAGACCCTCTTCTCTGCTAGGCTGACCTCTATGGTGGGCATGTTTTCAATTTTGCTTGGGATTACTTTCACTGATAGCATGGCATTCTCCTGTTTAAAACTTAAAATACCTATTTCTTTCTAGCTTCAAGAAATGCATAATAAATATCCATAATTTCTTTTGCTCTATTCCCCCATGTATCATATGTCTTAGCTGTTTCATATGCATTGGTAATGATTTTCTCTCTATCATCTTCATTTTCTAAATAATATCTTGTCTTTTCTATTAATATATTTAAATCATTCATATTATAATACACGATGTTCTTCCCATCTTTGTACCTATTATTACAATAATTATTAATATTGCTAAAAACTAATGTTTTATTAAGCATACCTGTCAAAATTCTTTCATGACTACCATTTTGAAAATATGGCGTATCATGTAACAATATCCTAGATTTCTTTATCTCCTCTATTAGTTGTAAGTAGTTTACAGCGCCACCTGAAACAAAGTTTTTGTTATCTGAAAGCTCCTTATTATTTAGCTTTCCAAAATGTTGTATCTTTATACCCTCATCAATTAGCCTTTTAATAACCCTATAACGATTTCTCGCTCTCAATGCTTTATCTACCAAAATATATATATGACTAAAAATATCTAAATACTCTTTCTTTTCTTTTAAGTATTCAGGGCTAAGTCCCACAAGTTCCAACTCTTTTTTAAAATGTTGATAAAGTGGTATATTATAATCTTCTTTTCCTCTTTCATACAAATTAATGGTTAACTTATTAATAATCCCATCCCCAAACTTTAGTATTTGGGTTTCATTTTCAATATAATCCCCAATAGAAGCAGGTACTACAATATCATATCTTTTCTCTTGGTTATCAATGGTTGACATTTCAACTCCCCCATGAGGAAACCATGCTATTGGAGCATCACTGTCTATACATTCCTCAAAAGCATCTAAAAACGCTTCATCAAATAAACAAAAAAAGGTTGTATTTCCCTTAAAAGTCTCTATTCTATTCACATGAAAAAAAGGATGATCAACAAGAATTATACCTAATGGTATACCTAGCTTTTCAAATACGTTTTGATTTGTAAAGTTAACACCATTAAAGCTTAAAATTAAGTCAATTTGATTATGTAGTAAATAGTAAGCTACATCAGCTGGAGAAACTGTAACTAAATCAATAAGATGTACATCATGACCGATATTTATTAATTCTTTTGCCAATTCATCTGAAAATTGATTAACCACATCATATTGAAATTGTCCCTTATAAATAATAATATTCATTATAAAACGCTCCTTTTAACCTAAGTATTTTATTACCTATTTCCCATCTCAATATTAATATAAAATATTCTATTTATGATTAACGAAAACAATCTAAATTATTGACGTAATATAATCACATTATTTATACCTTATCTTGCTTCTAATATAAATACATAATAACGTTAAAATTACCATTACCACTTGTATGGTGTTCTTTCAGCCAACCAGCCATTCTATAAATATTCCTTTTGTTCGGATGGCTATATGTATTATTTTTCCCATAACTATATATTATAATTGAATTTCCATCCGTTGCAGCTGGTACAGCACCGCGAGTAGACCAGCAGTATGAACCACCATGATGACTTGCAACTAATATATGTAAATCCTCTAACTGTGAATGTTTTATATAATCGTATCGCTGGTCACCAGGTATAAGAATATTTAACTTTTCCTTATTAGATTTAAAACCTTCTATTCGTACAGTTACACCTGTCTCATGAATGTGACTAGCCTTTCTTGAGGTACTAAGTCTTGAGGTTCCTCCACTAGTAACTTTACCGTATTTAAAATCAATATCTTTATCAATAACTTGAACAGTACCATTACATATAATTATTTCAGCAATTTTATGTTTTAACTGGATACTCATATTTTCTATTTGGTTTGGAATATACCACCTACACGTGTATGCCACGATGTCATCAGCCATCCTAAACCAGTGATCTTTGTGAATATGGGTAAGTATTATTGTTGTTCTTGGACATAAAGGCATATTTATTTTATCTGGCTTTGTTTTAATATTGTTACCAAAAGGCATCCCATAGTCAATATATATTCGCGGTGGGCAATCCTCTATGGATACCGAAGTTGCTAGAGCCTGTCCAGTATTATATACTCTAAAATTAAGGTAACTATAACTTCCCCTTCTTTCCCAGATCTCATCAAAAGCAGCAATGTTTTCGGCATAAGGCAGTACCAATTTTAATTGGTTACTAATACTTTCAATCTTATGATTTTGTAGCTTTAGATCATGTATCTCAAGGTATACATCTCTGTTGTCGTTCTGTGTGTTTGGCAATAGCAAAATGCAATTTTCGGAAATCTAAAGTACAATCACCAGCACCAATATTTAATTCATTAATGAATGGGTCATTCTGTAACTTTTCCCTGTAAATAGCAGCATATGTGAATG
>JBBAEY010000101.1:0-6899 GCA_041655755.1 Tissierellaceae bacterium | reverse complement strand
GGTATAGGTCAAATAATCATCAGATACCTTGTATTCCTTTGCCATACCTTCAACGACCATTCCATCTTCGTCGAGTTTCATCAGACCTTCAAATGTGTGGTCTAGTACCCATGACTCATGTGTACCTTGTGCTAGGGCAGGGTCTAGGGAACCTGGTTCGCTTCCATTATTTGTCTTTAGAATCTTTGGAGCTGCTGCTGGGGCATCAGTTCCTGCTGTTGGAGTATCACTGGCTGCTGGAGCATCGTTCTTTGGCGTGTCTCCGCCCTTTGGTACACAGCCTGTTACTAAGATAGCCGCTAGAATAAACAAAGATGCGAGAACTAAAAACTTCCTGTTCATTTTCAATTTACTTCCCCCTTTAAAATTATTTAAACAAAATGAAATTGTTGAAACAATTTTACCATTTTTAGGTAGCCAATACAATCTAAATATAAATTTGACAAAAATAGGAGCTAAGGGAAAGCGGCAAAGTCCTTTCCTTAGCTTATTTGAGTATTTTAAGTGGAACTTGGGTAATATTTGATTACAATTACTAACAGAAGGTGAAATAGATGAACAAGAGAAGTCTTATGAGAAGGAATACTTTATATATCATACATTTTGCTGCAGCCACTAGAATTTTAATTTTTCTTAAGGATATATTGATTGCATCGCGACTGGGAGTTAGCTACAAGATGGACTCCTATATATTGGCCCTTAGTACCATTATGCTCATAAGTAAGTTAATAGGGGATGGTATAATTGTAGCACTTATACCACTTCTGCAAGAGATACAGAGAGATAAGGGAATTTACAAGAAGGTGGAATATACAAACAATCTAATCAATACCATAATCCTCTTGTCCATCCCCCTAATAACAGGAGGGTATTTTGCTGCCCCATATCTCATCAGGGTATTTGGTCCCGGTTTCAGGGGCGGGGAATTAGACAAGGCAGTCCTGCTTTTTAGGCTGGGCCTACCTATTGTCAGCCTGTCCTGGGTCAGGGCAGTTTGTGGAGGGTTTTTGCAGTCGGACCATGCCTTTAGGGCCGGAGCCAAGGGAGGGCTATCATATGAGCTTGTACTTATTATCTACTTGCTCCTATTTGCCAGATATTTTGAGTTAAGGGGCCTGATGCTGGCGGGAATAGCTGGGGTCATAGGCCAGATACTAATTGCCCTTGACGCCATGAAAGACAAGGGCTACAGATATGAATTTAGATTGGATTTGAAGGACAGATACCTGTGGAAGGTCGTGGCCTTTGTTTTTCCCATTATATTGGGTGTCGGTGTCAACGAACTAAACAAGTCCATAGACAACGCCATAGCTTCTACCCTGCCCATGGGAAGTATAACTGAGCTCAACTATGCCAATGAGATAGTAAACCTATTTCTTGGGCTCTTTATTGTGGCCATAGTGACTGTTATATTTCCAGTCCTGTCCCAAAGTCACGGCAATAAGGACATGACAAGCCTAAAGGAAGAAATCCACCACGGAATAAAGACCCTATTGATTATATCTATTCCTGTCAGCCTTATCCTGATGACCATGTCAGAGCCAATTGTAAAGATATTTTTCGAAAGGGGAGCCTTTGATTGGCAGGCATCGTTTTTCACCTCTAGAGCCCTAGTATATTATGCCCTGGGTCTACCTGCCATGGCCTTGATTCCCTTGATCACGAGGACCTACTATTCCTTTCAGGATATGAAGACCCCTGTAGTCATTAGCATGGCAGCCCTAGTTGTGAATTTCATTTTGAACATAGCCCTGTCTCCTATGATGGGGGCTAGGGGAATTGCCCTAGCAACGAGTATAGCTGCCATATTGGCAGCTACCATGGGTTTAAAGGATTTAAACTGGAAACTAAGGTTTTCTGAGGACGACTATATAAGGAGGATGTCCCTCAGGTTATTAGCTGCTAGCATAACCATGGTAATAGGAATAATAGTTAGCTATGGGCTAATAGCAAGTCATTCAGAAAGCATATTCTTGTATAATCTTGTTTCCGTTGGCCTGTCATCTACTGTGGGGCTTAGCCTATATGCCTTGGTGTATAGGCTGGTAAGGCTATAAAAAATAGGGCCAACTGGCCCTATTTTATTGTTTTGGTATAGGTTTTTCTGTTATATATATTTCACTGGATGGAAGAGCAAGGTTTCCGTCTCTATCCCTTATATATGAAAGGTTTTCGGAACTCGACTTTCCAAGCCTAATTAGATAGTCAGAGGACAATTCCCTTCTATTAATGGTAATTATGACAATGGACTTATCCGTAGATTTAAGATTTGTGCTATAGTCATCTTCACTAAGGACCTTATTGTCCTCTAGTCTTACTATTTCTAAATCTCTCTTAAATAGAACTGCGCTTACTTCCTCTAATGTTTCGGAGAAAGGAAGTTCAATCATACTGCCCGAAACGGTTAATTCTGAAATATCGTCCTTTATTCGAGGTGCAACTTCGTCTAATAGTTGAACAGCCCCGCTTTCGACTCCAGTGTCTATTGAGCTTCTTATGCCATTGTTTGCTACAATATTTATGGAATTTGTAGGTAAGTAGGTCATGCCACTATCATCGAGATATATCAGTACTTCATCAGTTCCATCGGCAATTACACTATATATGCTTCTTCCAGAGATAGCAAAGTCGCTTGGGTTTGCAATAACTATTGGGATATTAAAACGAACCTTGATTAGGTCTGACTCAACAAGAACTCCTTGTTTACCAGGTTTATCGTTGTAATAGTTGACGGCCTTGGCCTTACCTGAAGAGCTACCATCAAATGTAAGATTGATAATTAAAGGATCTGTGTCATTACCATTAATATCCTTTAATCCCCTAATATTTAGTGCAGTCAAATTATTAGCTGTACCGATCATTATCATATTGCCATCATAATCATACTCGGGTAGCTGCATAGTTACAGATTTTCCATCATTACTTGATACGAAATTTGTATTATCGGGTATATAGTTTTGTTTTCCCCCATAGGTCATTATATAGTTCCCCGGATTGGATACAGTTCCCATATCCATTGGTTTGCTGAAATATAGTATGATATTGTTTCCATAGCCGGTATAGTTAATTAGCTTGGGGCTTTCCACATCTTTCATATCAATGACAGCTGAAAATGACTGAATCATTGGATTCTTCAATGGAGTTGTATCCTGCACATCTTTTATTGTCAAAAGATTTGAACCTACTGGAAGAGAACCGTAAAGGTTCAATCTAAATTCCTTGCCAGAACCTTGTATATCTCTAATATTAACGTTTTTATCGTTTTCATCTACAATTGAATAATTGGCCCTTTGTGTTCCTAGGACATTTTTACTGTAATATACCGTAATAGTTCTGCCATCTTCTGATACCATGTAATTTAGCACCTCAGGAGAAGTCATGTCGATTACTGGTAAAACAGATATACTAGTGGCCTTAATCTTATTATTTGAATAGTCAACCACATTTTCTACGTAAATTGTGTTTTCTGCAGTGGTGAGCCTGTGGTTGGTAAATTCAAGAATTGCCTTGTTTCCATCAATAGTTACCTTGTTTGGATATCTTTTTGAATTGCCCTGTTTCCAATAGTAGAAAGTAGTCCTATTGGACAGTGATGGATCTATATCCTCGTCAAATTCAATAATTACTTCCTCCAAGGTAGCTGTTGCAGAGACTATGGTAGGAGCTGTAGTATCTTTTAGGACTTCGAAGTCTATAGATTCGTTAGTTGTTTTATTTCCAGCAAAATCTTGTAGGCCTGTTACAGTCAAAGTATGATGGCCCTCTGATGGCGCATATGAAGCTGAGAAATACGTAAGGGTAACCGTATTGTATTCTAATTTTGCATTTCCTGAAAAGTTCTTGCCGTCTATTTTAAAATAGGTAGGGAGTGCATTTCTAACAGGTTCTGATAATAAAACTCTCAGTCCTTTAGTCCCTAGTTGCTTTACTGACAAGATGGTCGGCATTTGACTATCAAAGGCCTCAAAAACATGGTCGCTTATTCGGATTTCTTCTCCCGTAGCTGATTTTACCCTGGTTGCAGATATCTTGTATTTCATCCTTTGTGTCATATTACCATTGAGAGATATGATTACCTTGGTATCATTATCTTCTAACCTTACATCTCTAATGGAGCCAGCAGTTGTAATATAATTGCTGTTCATGACCGAAACTAGTTTATCAACTGGCTGGGTAAAGGTAAGAATTATCTCCTTAAGGTTGAGTGCTTGTACATCTATTAGTCCAAAGGGTAAAACATCTATGGTGAAAAATTCAAAAGGAGTATTATTTGTTCCTGAGCGGAAGCCGTATTGGTAATTTCCTGTCTCCAAATCGTCGACCTTTTGCGAAAAGTTTCCATCTTCATCTAGGCTTAATGCAATGTTTTGCTCAGAAGAAGTGATGCTGGAAGACGCTGGTTTTATGTGTAGGATTAGGTTTTGAGTACCCCTAGCTCTTCCGGAGATGACAACGCTGTTATTTTCAACCGTGGCATCAGCCTTTACTTCAAAAGCTTCCGGTATGTCGATTCCCAATATTTCTGCCAGCGTCAGCAGTCCTCTTTTGCTTTCTTGGCTTAGGGCATTTAAGGTCATGACCGACATTTGTCCCCTGTTGAGGTTTGCATCTGGATTGAGGGAAAGACCCTCCATTATTTTTAACTTCTTTGCATGGTCGGGTACACTTTCCCAGTCTTCTGCCTCCTCTGTATAGCCCAGAGTCCTAAGAAGAACAGTTTGAAACTGCTGTACAGTTACATTGTCCTCGTAGCCAAAGTTTCCGTCATTGTTTCCTTTTATAAGGCCTTCGCTTACGGACCATCTAATATATGGTGTGTAGAACTTAATCCTACTGTCTTGTCCCGCTAAATCCTTGAAGGTGTTAGGTGTTTTTGAATCGTTAAAGACCTTGGCATCGTCTTCTTTTCCGTATAATCTGGAGATAAGTACAACCATCTCTTCCCTTAGTAGGTTGTTTTCCAGGTTCAATTCGCCTAGCTCGTCTCCTTTTAAAACACCTATTTCTTTTAAGATATTACCTGCTTCGTCGTACAAGTCTTTGGCGTATCCCATGCGGATTGGAATTAGGCCGGATAGGACTAGGACCATCGCCAATATTAATGATAATTTCTTTTTCAAATGTATTCCCCCCTTATTTGATTATAGTTTGATTATACTATATTTATGGGTGTTTATGTATTACAATCTAGTTACATGTTTTTTTTCGCTTTCATTGACATAGTATTTGTCTTGTTATAGAATATTATAGTTAGTATAGAGATTTGAGGAGGGTTTAAATTGGCCACAAAATATATATTCGTTACTGGTGGGGTTGTATCGTCTTTAGGTAAGGGAATTACAGCTGCTGGACTGGGACAGCTGCTCAAAAGTAGGGGACTTAGGGTAACTATTCAAAAATTCGACCCCTATATAAATGTCGATCCAGGGAGAATGAGCCCCTATCAACATGGAGAGGTTTTTGTAACCGACGATGGGGCGGAGACAGACCTAGATTTAGGTCACTATGAGAGGTTTATAGATGTAAATTTGAGTAAAAACAACTCTGTAACTACAGGTAAAATTTATTGGACCGTACTCAACAAGGAAAGAAAAGGGGAATACGATGGCAGAACTGTGCAGATAATCCCCCATATTACCAATGAGATAAAGGATAGAATAATAAGGGCATCCAAGGAGAGGGAAGTCGACATCGTCATTACTGAAATCGGAGGTACTGTAGGGGATATTGAATCTCTTCCCTTTTTAGAGGCGATTAGACAGATTAAATACGATGTTGGCAAGGAAAATATAATGTATATACATGTGACTTTGGTCCCATTCCTAACTAAGGCGGGGGAATTAAAGACCAAGCCCACCCAGCATAGTGTAAAGGAGCTCAGGAGCATAGGTATTCAGCCAGATGTGCTTATCTGTAGGACGGAGGTTCCCTTGAATAAGGAGCTAAAGGATAAGATTGCTCTTTTCTGTGACCTTGACCCCTCTGGTGTCATTGAAAACATAGATACATCTACAATCTACGAGGTGCCCTTGATGCTGGAAGAGGAGGGTCTTCCACAGCTAGTAATAGATCATTTAAATATAGAATGTGACGAACTGGATTTATCTCACTGGAATGACATTGTTCACAGGGTGAAAAATCCCCAAGGCAAGGTAGAGGTTGCCTTGGTTGGGAAGTATGTTGAACTGAAGGACGCCTATCTTTCTGTGGCAGAGGCCTTGAGACATGGAGCCATTGCAAACAACCTAGATATAGAAATTAAGTGGATACAATCTGCAGATGTAAATGACGGGAATGTAAGGGAATTGCTGTCTGACGCAAGCGGTATTATTGTACCGGGGGGATTTGGCGACAGGGGAGTAGATGGTAAAATGGCAGCCATTAAATACGCTAGGGAAAACAAGGTTCCATTTCTTGGGATTAGTTTCGGAATGCAGTTGGCTGTCGTGGAATTTGCCCGCAGTGTAGTGGGTCTAAAAGATGCCCACAGCTATGAAATCAATCCCGATACTCCATATCCTGTAATAGACTTGATGCCCGAGCAGAAGGACATAGAGGCAGGCAAGGAACCCATGAGGCTTGGCCTATATCCATGTAGGGTGCAGGAAGGCACAAGGGCCTTTGAGGTATATAAGGACGAACTTATATATGAAAGACACAGGCATAAGTATGAATTTAATAATGAGTTTAGGGATAAATTAGAGGAAGAAGGTTTACTTATTTCAGGTGAGTCTCCTGATAGGAGGCTGGTGGAAATGATTGAACTTCAGGGGCATCCTTGGTTTATTGGGGTGCAGTTTCATCCGGAATTTAAATCTAGACCTACCAATGCCCACCCACTATTTAGGGAGTTTGTCAGGGCAGCATCGAAGTTTGATGCATAAAATTTGCAAAAGATT
>JBBAEY010000100.1:0-7009 GCA_041655755.1 Tissierellaceae bacterium | reverse complement strand
ATTACATAGGCAGCCCTGGCCATATAGCCAGTGTCTTCCAGTATCCCAATGAAGAAATATAGTACAACTATTAGGGGGATGAACTCAAAGACTGCACCTATGCCGCCGAAGATTCCCTCGGCTACAAAGGACTGTATCCATTCAGGAGAATGTATAAGGGTCAATAGGTGGACTACAAAGTCCCCTATGGCATCTACTATATTCACTACAAATTCCCCAAGCAGGTCCTCTCCTATGACAAAGGTCAGTTGAAAGACTGCAAACATAATTAGGGCAAATATGGGTATACCAAAATACTTATGGGTAACGATTTTATCTATCTTGTCTGTCAGGTTTTCCACGTCTTCCATTGGCTTACTGACGGACTTGCCAACTATGTTGCCAATAAAATCATATCTCCTATCAACCAGTTCCAATTCGTATTCAATGGAGCCATCTCCTATGGGAACAAGTCTATCTCTGGGTATGGAAATCTTTCCCTCTATGAGGCTGTGGATTTCCTCATCACCTTCCAGTAGCTTGACTGCTAGCCACTTTGTTGGGTATTCGATATTGGAACTATCCAGTATTTCCTTAATTTTCTCAATTTCCCTGTCAATATCCTCACCATAGCTAAAGTCAATGGAGGAATAGTCATTTCTATCAGAGAATTCTACTGCCTTCTCAATTAAGTCCTCCAGGCCCTTGTTTTTTGAAGCAATGGTAGCCACAATGGGGATACCCAGGCTTTTTGAAAGGCTGTCCAAGTCGATTTCAATTTTCTTTTGCTTGGCCTCGTCCATCATATTAAGGGCGATGACGACCTTGACTCCCATCTCCATTAGCTGGGTGGTGAGATAGAGGTTTCTTTCAATATTTGTTGCATCTACCACATTTATGACGATATCGGGATTTCCAGTAAGTATATAGTTGCGGGCTACTACCTCGTCCTCGGAATAGGCTCCAAGGCTATAGGTTCCTGGCAAATCCACAACAGTATATTGGTTTCCCTTATATTTAAATTTTCCTTCTTTTTTCTCTACAGTAACCCCAGGCCAGTTGCCTATATGCTGATTAGAACCAGTCAAGGCATTAAATAGGGTGGTTTTTCCACTATTGGGATTACCCACTAGAGCAATAGTATTCATAAATAAGTCCTCCTTGTATAATTTGACAATTACCTTCTACTAGGTTTCACCACATAGGACTCAACCATTACCTTGGAGGCAAGCTTGCGGCCCAGTGCCAACTTGTTCCCAGATAGATTGAGTATAACAGGTCCAAAATCGTTCTTTACAACCTTGACTATAGAATCTCTATATAAACCTAATTCGTATAATCTCTTTTTTGCCTTATAGCATCCAGTAATCCCTTTTATCCTAGCATATTCCCTAGGCCTTAGGGCTGTTAATGGTATATAATCCATAAAAATCATCCTTCCAATAGTTATGTAGGAGAGTTAATGATAATGGTTATCAATATCCTTAGTTAAGTATAATATATTCTAGCTATAATAGCAATAGGGACTTGGCATATATTAATGCAAAAAGACAAAAAAGAACAAAACTTAGCAAAATAAAAATAAATTGAAAAAAAAGGTGAAGATTTGTTAAATATACATTGATAAAAAATAAACGCCATGATAAAATATAAACATACATATACAGGGTACCAGTACTTTTAAGAAAGGGAGGACAGTCATGGCAAAGAAAATTCTTATTATTGGCGGAGTGGCAGGCGGAGCTACAGCACTGGCTAGGTTGAGGAGGCTGGATGAAGATTCGGAAATAATTTTATTTGAAAGGGGAGAATACATTTCCTATGCAAATTGCGGCTTACCCTATTACATAGGAGGAAGCATTGGGGACAGAGCCGCTCTGTTGGTCCAAACACCAGAGATAATCATGGAGAAATTTAATGTGGATGTGAGGATTAAATCTGAGGTAGTGAAAATCCTTAAAGAGGAAAAAAAGATAAGAGTAAGGGACTTGGAAAAGGGAAGTGAATACGAGGAGGGTTACGATTACCTGATAATTTCTACTGGTTCTACCCCCTTAAAACCTCCAATTCCAGGTATTGACTCTCCAAACATTATGAGCCTATGGAATATTCCAGACACTGATTTAATCAAATCCTATATTGAGGAGAATAAACCAAAAACTGCCGTAGTAGTAGGTGGAGGCTTCATAGGCATAGAAATGGCGGAAAATTTGCATGAACAGGGTCTAAAGGTATACATAGTAGAGATGCTGGATCAGGTAATGGCTCCTTTGGATTTTGAAATGGCCCAGATAGTACATCAGCATCTAATAGATGAAGGTATAGATTTACGCTTGTCAGATGGGGTAAGCAAGTTTGAATACCATGGCGGCGAGACCACCATCACCCTTCAGTCTGGAGATATAATAAAGACTGATATGGTAATACTGTCTATAGGCATAAGGCCCAATGGAGAATTGGCAAAGGATGCGGGCTTGGAGGTAAATCAAAGGGGAGGAATTGTCGTAGACAAGTACCTAAAGACCTCTGATGACAGTATCTATGCCATAGGTGATGTAATAGAGGTCAGGGACTTTATCAGCAAGGCTCAAACCATGATTCCCCTGGCAGGTCCAGCTAACAAGCAGGGCAGAATAGCAGCGAACAATATCCTTGGGGAGAAAGACGAATACAAGGGGACCCAGGGCACTAGCATAGCAAAGGTATTTGATTTAACCGTAGCCAATACGGGCATCAATGAAAAGGCCCTGAATAGACTGGGAAAGGTATATAAGGAAGATTATTTAATAGCATTGATTCACATTAATTCCAATGCAGAATACTATCCGGGAGCCCTGCCAATGACCATAAAGCTGATATTTGAAAAAGACGGAAGTATACTGGGCGCTCAAATAGTGGGCTATGAAGGCGTGGACAAGAGGATAGATGTATTGGCTACATCCATTAGATTTGGTGCCAAGGTTTCAGACCTAACAGAGTTGGAACTTGCCTATGCTCCACCTTATTCCTCGGCCAAGGACCCAGTAAATATGATTGGCTTTGTGGCAGAAAACCAGCTAAAGGGGAAGGTAGACATAGCCCTGTGGAGGGATTTAAAAGAATTGGATCAGGACACCATAATACTAGATGTCAGTGAAGAAGAAGAAAGAAAGATGAGGCATATAGAAAACTCCTACTATATACCCCTCAACAAACTGAGGGAGAGGATGAATGAGCTAGACAAGACCAAGAAATATATCACCTATTGTTCCGTGGGACTAAGGGGGTATATAGCCAGTAGAATATTAAGGCAAAATGGATTCCATGTAAGAAATCTAGCAGGGGGCTTTACTACCTATAGGACCATGTTTTTAAATGATGGGGAGGGGAAGAAGTCCGATTTTCCAAAAGAGGAGATGGGAAGGGAAAATCCAGTAGTAGATGAGAAAAATATAATAAAACTGGATGCCTGTGGTCTATCATGTCCAGGGCCCATAATCAAGGTGAGTGATAGGGTTAAGGAAATGAATGAAGGAGAGGTTTTAGAGGTCCTATCTACAGACCCAGGCTTTTTAAAGGATATAGATGCATGGTGTAAGAACACTGGAAATATCCTAGTAAAAAAAGAAAAGGAAGATAGGAAGTTTCTGGCCCAAATAAGAAAATCTGGAAGCAAAAAAGAGGGAACAGCTATAGCCAAGGTCAAAGACGACAAGAACATTATTGTCTTTAGCGGGGATTTGGACAAGGCCATAGCCTCCTTCATCATTGCCAACGGAGCCAGGGCCATGGGCAAGGAAGTCTCAATGTTCTTTACATTCTGGGGACTCAATGTCATAAGGAAAGAATCATATTCTAATCCAAATAAGGACCTCATGTCCAAGATGTTTGGCATGATGATGCCAAAAAATAGCAAGAAACTAGGCCTATCCAAGATGAATATGGCCGGAATAGGTCCCAAGATGATACGAATGGTAATGAAGGATAAGAATATCTCGTCCTTGGAGGAATTAATAGAGCAGGGAATAAGGTCGGGAATTAAAATGGTAGCCTGCCAGATGTCCATGGATGTAATGGGGATTTCCCGAGAAGAGTTAATAGACGGAGTTGAGCTTGGCGGAGTTGCCACAATGCTAGATGCAGCAGATGATTCCAATATGAGTTTGTTTATATAGGATGCCTAAGGGCATTCTTTTTTTTCTTATTGACATAATAAGGAGTAGTTTATATAATATAATTACACCCCCACAGGGGGGAGGGGATAAAAAGGAGTGGTAAGATGACAAGTAGAAAGATTAGCATAGATGTATTAGGCATGACTTGAGCATCCTGCTCAAGCAGAGTCGAGAAGGCTCTCGACAAAATTGAAGGCGTCATATCAGCATCTGTAAACTTAATATCGAGTAAGGCTAATATAGATTTTGACCCGGGCAAGGTTACATCAGATGAATTGATTAAGGCCATTGAAAGGGCAGGCTATGAGGTACCCCTAGTGAAAAAGGTCCTTCTAGTAGAGGGCATGACCTGTGCTGCCTGCTCTGCCAGAGTTGAGAAGGCCCTCAACAAGATGGATGGTGTGGTCAAGGCCAATGTAAATCTAACGACCAACAAGGCAGTAATAGAATACCCCTCCGGCTCAATGGACGAATTTGACCTAATAAATACAGTGGAGAAGGCAGGATACAAGGCAGAGCTGGAAGTAGAAAGGGATTTGGACAGGGAAAAGGAATTGAGGGATAAGGAAATTAAATCACTCAAAAGCTCCTTCTTTATATCGGCTGCCCTGAGCCTGCCCCTATTCTCTGCCATGTTCTTCCACATGGCGGGAATAGATACCATATTGGCCAATGGCTGGTTCCAGTTGCTCTTGGCGACACCAGTCCAGTTTGGCATAGGATACAGGTACTATAAGGGTGCATTTAACTCCCTTAGGGGGGGAGGTGCCAATATGGATGTCCTAGTGTCCATGGGAACGTCGGCAGCATATTTTTACAGTATATTCAACCTCCTAACTGGGGTCCATGAATACTATTTTGAGGCATCAGCAGTGATTATAACCCTTATACTACTTGGTAAGACCTTTGAGGCCATAGCCAAGGGCAAGACCTCTGAAGCCATTAAAAAGCTAATGGGACTGCAGCCGAAGACTGCCAGGGTCATTAGGGATGGAATAGAGGCAGATATTCCCATAGAAAAGGTAGAAGTTGGGGATATAATAGTAGTTAGGCCTGGAGAGAAAATTCCCCTAGATGGAATAATTGTAGAGGGAAACTCTGCAGTAGATGAGTCCATGATCACTGGAGAGAGTATACCCATAGATAAGACAGTAGAGGATCAGGTAATAGGTGCTACCATCAATAAGTATGGAAGCTTTAAATTCCAAGCTACAAAAATAGGCAAGGACACTGTATTGTCCCAAATAATAAAACTAGTTGAAGATGCCCAGGGCTCCAAGGCACCAGTTCAAAGACTGGCAGACAAGATATCTGGAGTATTTGTGCCAGTTGTAGTCGCCATTGCCCTAGCCACATTCCTAGGCTTCTATTTTCTAAGGGGAGATTTGAATACGGGCCTTATCAATGCAGTAGCAGTCCTAGTCATAGCCTGTCCATGTGCCCTGGGACTGGCAACACCCACAGCTATTATGGTGGGTACAGGCAAGGGGGCAGAGAAGGGAATATTGATTAAATCCGGAGAGCACTTGGAAAGGGCCCATAAGATTGACACCATAGTATTTGACAAGACAGGTACCATAACCAAGGGTGAACCAGAGCTAACTGACATCTATAGTTACCAGCAATGGGACAGGGAGGAAATATTGAGGATAGCTGCCTCTGTAGAGAGGGCATCAGAACACCCCCTAGGTCAGTCCATTGTAAGGAAGGGCCAGGAGGAAGGGCTGAATCTGGCAGAACCAGAAGAATTTGTTGCCATACCGGGCAAGGGACTTGAGGCTAGCTTTGAAGGAAAGACAGTATTGATAGGAAACAGAAAGCTAATGGCTGACAAGAACATCTCCATTGAAGAAGGGGAAGCCACCCTGCTAGAGATGGAGGAAGAGGGAAAAACAGGAATGCTGGTGTCCATAGACGGCCAATTGTCCGCCATAGTAGGAGTGGCGGATCAGATAAAGGATACATCAAGGGAGGCTATTAGGGAATTAAAGGCCATGGGCCTAGATGTATATATGATAACAGGCGACAATGAAAGGACGGCAAGGGCCATTGCCAAAGACGTAGGCATAAGCAATATACTGGCAGAGGTACTTCCCGAAAACAAGGCAGAAATGGTAGCAAAAATCAAGGGAGAAGGAAAACACGTAGGCATGGTGGGTGACGGCATCAACGACGCCCCAGCCCTGGCAGAGGCAGATGTAGGTTTTGCCATAGGCACTGGGACCGACGTGGCCATGGAGGCAGCAGATATAACCCTTATGAGGGGGGACCTCCAAGGGGTGGTTACAGCCATAAGGCTCAGCCACAGAACCATGAGGACCATCACACAAAACCTATTCTGGGCCTTTTTCTACAATAGCATAGGAATACCCTTTGCAGTACTTGGCTTCTTAGACCCCATGATAGCAGGAGCTGCCATGGCCTTTAGCTCAGTATCAGTAGTATCAAATTCTTTAAGGCTTAAAAAGTTTAAATAAAATGATTTAAGTAAAATGATAAATTAAATGAGGAGGAAGGAAAAATGGAAAAGTTATTGACAGTAGAAGGTATGACCTGTATGCACTGCGTAATGGCAGTAAAAAATGCAGTAGGTGCCTTGGCAGGGGTAAATAAGGTTGAGGTAGATTTGGAAAGCAAAAAGGTAAATGTAGAGGGCGAAGATTTAAAGGATAATTTAATTACAGAGGCCATAGAAGAAGCAGGCTATGAAGTTCTTGAAATAAAATAAGGGTTGTGATCATGTGAACGAAGGGAAAAAAAGAGCAGCTATTAAACTGAAAACGGCCAGAGGCCAATTAGATGGTATTATAAAGATGTTAGAAGAAGGTAGGTACTGTGTAGACATCTCTACACAGATCCTATCTGCCATAGGCCTA
>JBBAEY010000099.1:0-7023 GCA_041655755.1 Tissierellaceae bacterium | reverse complement strand
TTCCTTCAGATTCCACCTCACGATGGACACCCTTGTCTTAAGCTAACGGTTGGCACTATCAACCCCCGTATCGGACTTTCACCGACTAGTTTACGCCCATGCTGGGCGCACCAGAAAAGGCATTGAATGTCCTTTGTCCATACAATGCACTAAGTCCTTGTTATTACTGTATTCTATAGTTTTTCTAATCTACAAACGCATTCTGTATTCCTTGAGAGACCAATGAGAATGTTATAGAGGGATAGTGATTCCTTGGTGAAAACCATTATTGTCTTTCTAAAGTTAAACTGGTTCAAAATAAAAAACTCTTAAATTATTAATGGATCTTTTAGAAGTGTGGATCTTCTAAATATTTTTTTGCACCCCCTAAGTTTAATTTATTATAAATTATATATTTAGCTTTCAAATTATCTGGGAGTAGTATTCTATATTTATTAGATGATAGACATAGTTCCACTATTTCTGGATGAAGTATCAAATGCCTAAATATGTCGCTTTCATCAAGGTTTCTTTCTTTAATTTTATCTATATCTCTTTTTATATTTGGACCATAAACGAATGTTTCTCTATCATCAAGTTTATATTTTGCATCATTATCCAACATATTAAGCAAAAGCTGTAAAGTTCTATTTATTTTTGTACCTTTAAATGTCCTAAGTCCAATTTTATCATCTTTTTCTGCCCATAAATAGCCTTCATGTTTTGTGTTTTCTTCTGAAAGCTTTGATAAGATTTGTTTTATGTCGTCATTATATGATTCCCAATATCTTTTATCACTTAATATAGTTTTCATACGATTTCTTATTTCATTAGTCACATTTCCCCCACTACCAAAAAACATAGGTGGGTTCCCATCTATTGCTCTATTTACATATATCTTTTTGCTTCTTAATTCTATGTCCGTTATTTTCCACACCTGTGCAGATAAAAGTATATTTATACCAACCTGCACACCTGGAGATAATGGAATTTCGCCTATCTTTTTTTGGCTATTATAAACTGAAAAGTTGTTTTCTGTTTCAAAATGGGCGAAAAATTCACTCCCTCTTAATAGTTTTTCAGCTTTTATGCCTGTTATTGCTTCACCTTCTAAGATTTCTATATACTCTTCTTTTATCATATACTCTATTAATTCCTGATATTCATTATCTTCAATATCCTGCCACGAACTAAAGATTTTATTTATATTATATAAATCCCCAAAAGCTACACTGGTGTATTCTAATAAAATAGATATTATCTGATGACCCAAAACATCATAGGGCTTAAGTATTGGGTCAATTTTATCTATTAAACCTTCTTCATAAAGTGATATTGAAGCTAGACCCTGTAATAGTGACCACTCATCGGTTGCAATAAAATGTAATATATTTTTTCTTTCTTTTCTTCCACTTCGACCTAGTCTTTGACCCAAACTAGCAACAGAATGTGGAGCATTATATTGGACTATACTATCCACCGAACCTATGTCTATTCCTAATTCTAATGTAGATGTACAACATATTGTAAACAACTCTACTTTACTGTTCTTAGCAAAGCTCTCAGCAGTCAGTCTCATATCTTTACTAATTGAGGCGTGGTGAGCAAAATATTTCGTATTTGAGCCTGATTGTTTTCCCATTTTATTAAGACCTACTGATAATCTTTCTACCTCACCTCTGGAATTTGGAAAAACCAACATTGACTCCCTTTTAGAGTAATCAAAAATCTCCTTTAATGCCTTATTTGATTCCTTTTTTATATTTGCTTTATAATAACTTTGGGTGGTTTCTAAAGGATTTTTACTACTATCCAAAAGTACATTTGTATCCCTATTACTTATAAAAAAATTCTTAACTACATTGTAATCTTCTTTATTTAAAGTGGCTGACATACCTATAAATCTAGGTTCTTTGCCCATATATAACTTTATTCTTTCAATTAAGGATCTTAATTGTATTCCTCTATTATTTTCTAAGAAGCTATGTATTTCATCTACAATTACCCACTCTGTTCCCTTAAATAATCCTTTAGCTTCCCCTGCCCTTAATGATAACATTGCTTCAATTGATTCTGGGGTTATTAAAAGAATCCCTTTAGGTTGTTTTAATAATTTATTTTTTTTAGTTCTAGAGGCCTCACCATGCCAAGACGTAACAGGTATATCCATATATTCACACAGTTCATATACCCTTCTAAATTGATCATTTATAAGTGCTATTAAGGGAGAGATATATATAATTTTAAGACCCGAACTCCAATCTTCTACACTATTTATAGCTGGTAAAAATGCGGCTTCTGTTTTACCAGAGGCAGTAGGTGCTGCTAATATCAAGTTATTTTCTGTATTATGGACTTGCATTATGGAGGCTTCCTGTATTTTTCTTAGAGATTCCCACCCTTCATCATATATATATTCTCTAATTTCTCGTCGCAATAAATTATAACTACTCATTATAAAACCTCAATATCATCATCTTTATTTGCCTCATCTTTACTAACTGGCATGGGATTTTTTCCAAACTTTCCGTAAATTATATCTACTATCTTTTCATTTGGATTTTGTCTAATTAAATCCAATATCTCTAAATAATCCTTTATTACAGCTCTAGGAGTTAGGAACTCAGCTGCTCCAGGCCTATTTAATTGTTCTTCCATATATATTTGTATATCTTCAGTTTTCAAGGATATATCTTCCTTATAGTGTATATTATAGATATTACTTAAGTTTTCCAGCAATGTATATATTTCCTCTACAGTTAAGGGTTTTAACGGAAGGGCTGTCCTATTTGTATTGATTAATTTTGAATCTAAACTACTTTCATTTCCTAATCTTCCCTTTAATGCACCATAACTGGACATACCACGATTTTCATCAAATACAGTCTTTCTCGTTGCTCCAAAATTAACAAATAACCCTTTTGCTGTATTAGATTTACATTCATTATAAATATTTAATATTTTTTCATAATTCCTTTCCCTAGTTTGAGCCATAGGTAATTTATATAAATTAACAGCTTCATCAAAGTTTATTACAAACCCTGAATATCCAATACTTAAAAATAATTCTGCTAAATTTTTTAAAGCATCATACCAATTATCATCATTTATTATACCTTCAATTCCTAATTCTCTTTTAGCTTCAGTTTTAGTACCTATATCCCCACGTATCCATCTTAAAGATTTTAATCTTAATACTTTGTTATCTTCTGCTATTCCTTCGTAATATTTAGAAATTGCTTGTCCTAGTTCATAGGATAAACCAACTGACCTAAAAGAACTTGTGACATTCAATATTTCATTTTCTATGATCTTTCTATTTTTGGCTAGTAATAATTGGTCTAGCGGAATTTTATCCCTATCAGATACATCCATGATAATTCTATTTATCCATTCCTCTATTATTGTATCTATTGCATTCCCATCTTGTGATGTTTGAATTACCATATTATTTACTATTTCATTATATAAGAATTTTGCCTTTCCATCAGAAGAATAAAATCTTCTGTTAGGAGTTAAATCCACTGTAGAAACTACAAAGTTTTTTTGAACCGCAAGAGATTCTATAGTTCGTAGCATAAAGCTTTTTCCGCTTCCAAAATCACCTACCCAAAACCTTATATCACTTCCACCTTGTTTTACATCTTCTAAAATTGAGATAACTTCTTGAACCTCTTCATTGCGTCCTACTAATAGATGCTGTATTCCCCTCCGAGGTACTATGCCACCTTCCAATGCCTTTATAATATTATCAGCTTCCTTAGGATTTACTCTATGCTTCATTTACCATCAACTCCCTTACCATATCCACATAAAAATCATCTACTTTAATATAATCATCTTCAATTATTACAGTTTGATCTTGAATATATTCATATAATTCCCGATTAATCTCACTTATAAAGGTATTTAATAGTGTCCCATTATCCATGGCAAACTTTTTACCATCTTCAATATCCATAGAACCTGAATCTAATATTTTGTTTAAAAAATCACTGTATTTAAAATTTGAATTATCTTCATTATTTTCTACGATAGCTTCATCTTGTGCTACAGCAATATCCGCTTCATCATCTTGACCAATATATTCTTTTACAATATTTACTGTTTCATTAAGCTCTTTTTTAGTTACTTCCACCTTACTCATATCTAATTTTATTTTCTTTCTGATAGGATCTTTTAGTTCTATTAATTGTTGAAAAAGCTCCTGTGATAATTCCTTTCTAGTACTAAGAATTTCTTTATAGTTATGAATATTAGCGGAGTATAAATTACTTTCCAATAGTTTATTATTTTTCTGACTTAATTTCTCTTGCAACTCTATTCCATATAGAGCTAATAGCAATATATCTTCATCCTCTATATTCTTAATTATCTCTTTAGCTATCTTTATAAAATTTTCATCGTTTCTAAAGTTTATTAATATGTTTACTCTTGTATTAATATCAGCTATTAATATTCTTTCTACTTTTGCCTTCCAGTCATTTGGATTTTCAGCAATCATTTCTATCAAAATTTCCTCTATTTCTTTGGGATTGATATTACTCTTAAACTTTATAATCCTATTATTTATATCAATTACCACTTCATTTGGTAAATATCTCTTAATATTTTCTTGTTCATTTACTATATTTAATACCTGTGTATTAGGGACAATTTCCCTTATAGTATTTTCAGAAATCTTTATTAGTGAGGCTAATATATTTTCATTTTCATAATCTGCATAGTACATATTTTTACCATTAATTATTTTCTTCAAATTATCTTTCTTCTTTTTTGTCCATTTTATTTCTTTTTCTAATCCATTAGTTATACATTTCCACAATAATAAATATAAACTAATAATTTGTTTCCTGGCACTACATATATCCCATATCACCGTATTTCTCTGGGGAGTAGCATTTAAGATGTTTACTTCTTTATCTTTAAATTCTATATCAGCCCTAATCTTGCCATCCATATCCCACCATCTTCTTGGCAGCCCACCTTCTGTCAAATTGAAACGAAGTAATGTTTCATCCTTTGGAGGCGCAACATTCTTTTCAAGTTCTTGTGCCTTGATAAATATCTTATTTTTAATATCTCTTCCTAAATGAGATTCTAATATTTTATATGAATAGTCAGGATCATAATAATTATAATTTCCACTATAAGCTTTAGTTACATGACCTTCTGATATACAGTAAATTGTGTATAGAATATTGTCGTAATAACCACCCCTTGCGTTAAGCCTTTTTATTTCCTTATTAAAAGAGGATTGGTTTTTTCTCAATTCATCATCAAGATAATTGCATAACCTTTCGTAAAACTTTATTGTCTCATCCTTTACTTGCCCAACTGTCATTATGCTTCTTTTATAGGGTAATTCTAGATTCTTTATCCATTGATTGTAATCTTTACTTTCTATTTCCTTTTCCCTTGGTATTTTAATTGGCTTAATATCAGTAACATCAATTACCTCAACATCAGTATTTCTATTTATCTCATCTTTCTTGACAGTAACATACAACTTAGCTGTAAGTTTTTCTGTATATTCTTCTTTCAAAAGTAACACACCTCTAGTTAAATAAAATATTCCTTCAACAAATGATAATAGCATTAAAGCTAATGCTAAAGCAGGTATATCCTTACTCACGGCAAATACTAATGTTATTGGCAAAATAGCTCCTGTTATTTTTCTTTTTAAATAATATCTATGTGCCCCAAATATACCAAAAAAAAGGGATAATACTGCTGCTATAAAGGGATTCTTTTTATTCTCTTTGAATTCTTTAACACCTACAAAATATTTATTGTTTTTTCCTTCCTTCATTTAATATCCTCCCAAAGATTAATATCAATATTTTAAAATTCATTATCCATTTAAAAATTTATTATCACTATTTACTCCGCTATGAATTTTAATTTTATAATATGGCCTATTTAAATAAAATCTTCTCGCACATACTATATGTCTTAAATGTAATTTAAATTAATTCCATTAAATCAGTCTATTCAAATCATACCACTAGATTCTCTAACTAAATCTTTAACTTCAAATTATTATTAATTTAATAATGCCATAATGATTTATACAATTAATTTATTTATCCGTCCTAGGATCACCATCTTATCTATTATTATAATTTACAGACAATTCTTTGTCTAGGAATCCTAGGATTTAATATTAATCTAAATATCTTCATATATTCGTTTAATTATGATAACCAAACACACCCCGGTATATCTCATAAAATTGTTAAGATATTTAATCGATAGAATTCTTATTTTCATATAAAAATGAATATATACTAAAACACATATAGATAAAAATCATATATAACATGGGCAATTAATAGGATATTACTTTATTTTTGTAGTTCCACAAATCAAGTAGATATATTCCCGCAAACAGAAAGCCATTGAATGTCATCTACACATTCAATGGCTCAAACTGTTGATACAATTCGTTTTACTGTTTCTCTAACTTCACGATTACCTCAACATGGCTCGAGTTGATGGCATTGATGTCATATTACTTTGCCCGTCTGTGGAAACATATCAGCAGCATTTTTGGAACTATCGGTAGACGGGAACATATCCAGCGGTTTTTGACCATTTTAAGAAATTTCGGTATGAGAGAACCTATCAATGGAATTCTCAACACCAGCCTTTTAGAGATTAAGGGAAGACTCTATAGACTTCTTCATATTATTAACGAGTTCAGTCACCTCAGAATCCATTCCTTTCCACTTATCAATATACCCTCCTAGATAAGCCTTTCTTGCTTTGTCAAGTAAAATGGCATGCTCATAAGGTAATTGAGGTATTGCCCATTCAGCTGCCAGATCTTTTGATCTGATTTCACCAGTAGATGCTGTCACCCACATTCTGGCTAAAGTTAAAATCACATTGCGTTCGTCACCTTTAATGCTAGTTATCAACCCGGGCAACGATTCTTTAATTGCTTTTCGAATATCTGTCATTGGCACAGGCTCAATTACTTCTGTTGCCTTTGGTCCCAAAAGGTTAATACTATTTTTTCTTAGTTGTGCTAAAAGTATT
>JBBAEY010000098.1:0-7025 GCA_041655755.1 Tissierellaceae bacterium | reverse complement strand
GACCCAGGACTGGGCAATGGCGGCCTTGGAAGACTGGCAGTCGCATTTTTAGACTCCCTAGCTTCCTTGAAGATGCCCGGACATGGCTATGGATTAAGATATGAAAAAGGCCTATTTAGGCAAAAAATATCTAAAAACAGGCAGCTAGAATTGCCAGACAAGTGGATAGATGGGGAAAATATCTGGGAATACAAGAGACCAGAGGAGGCATATGAGGTAAGGATTGCTGGGTATATTAATATATCAGGTTCTGGTAGCAATTTAATATTCAATCATGTGAATTATAGTAGCATCAAGGCAGTTCCCTATGATATTCCCTACTTGGGATATAAAAACGATACAGTGAACTACCTAAGATTGTGGTCGGCTGAAGCCTATGAGGAAGTAGATTTCAAAGAATTTGCCAAGGGAAACTTTCAAGAGTCTTTTCAGAAACTGCTTGAGGCAAAGAAAATCACCCAATTCCTCTACCCCGACGACACAACATTGGAGGGCAGAAAATTAAGGTTAATTCAGGAGTATTTTCTAGTATCTGCAAGCATGCAGGACCTAGTAAAGACCTACAAGGACGAGGGGTTGCCCCTGGACAAGATTTACCAATATAGGGCATTACAGATTAACGACTCTCATCCGGTTTTGGCAATTCCAGAATTTATGAGAATATTAGTAGATGAGAATGAGATGGAATGGATAGAGGCATGGGAGATTACAAGAAGGACCTTTGGATTTACAAACCATACGATTTTATCGGAGGCCATGGAAAGGTGGGACACCACAATTTTCAAGGAAATACTTCCTAGAATTTGGATGATTGTAGAGGAAATCAACTATAGGTACCTATATTTTCTAGAGCATGAAAAGGGAATAAAAGATATGCCTACAATAGAAGAGCTGTCCATAATCAGCAAAAATCAGGTTAAGATGGTCAACCTTGCCATAGTGGGCTCTCATAGTATAAATGGTGTATCAGAACTGCACAGCAAGATACTAAAAGATGACACCTTAAATGGCTTCTACAAGATATATCCGGAAAAATTCAACAACAAGACCAATGGCATAGTTCATAGACGCTGGCTCCTAAATGCCAACCCAGATTTGACGAGTTTCCTAAAGGAAACCATAGGAGATGGATTTGTATCAAATCCTTGGCAGTTGGAAAAACTGTTGGAATTCAAAGACAGTGAGGATGTCTTAAAGGGACTGGCGGGTATAAAACATAAGAACAAGGAAATGCTAGCAAAATATATATTGGATAGCCAGGGGATAAAGGTAAACCCCTATTCAATCTTTGATGTCCATATAAAAAGGATTCACGAATATAAAAGGCAGCTTTTGAATGTGCTTCATATCTTGTATCTCTATGACAAGTTAAAGGAAAATCCCAATTTAGATATAGTGCCTAGGACATTTATCTTTGGTGGAAAGGCAGCACCGGGTTATTATATAGCAAAAGAAATAATCAGATTGATTAATACAGTAGCAAGTATTGTCAACAATGACATGTCCATAAAAGACAAGATAAAGATAGTATTCATAGAAAATTATAATATATCTAAGGCAGAGCTTCTTTTCCCAGCAGCAGATGTCAGTGAGCAGATCTCTACTACGACCAAGGAGGCTTCTGGTACTGGAAATATGAAATTTATGATGAATGGAGCTATTACCCTGGCAACCCTAGATGGGGCCAATGTAGAAATTGCAAGGGAGGTAGGAGAGGAGAATATCGTAATATTTGGCCTTAGAAGCTATGAGGTCTATGACTACTATGAGAAGGGCAACTACAATGCCCTAGGCCTTTATAACAGCAATGATGAGATAAAGAAGACGGTGGACAAACTAATCTCACAGGAGGCAATGGCAGGATATGATATATTTCCAGAACTGTACAATTTACTGACTAAATACAATGATGTCTACTTCCTCTTAAGGGACTTTGACAGTTACAAGATGGCCCATGAAAGAATAGATAAATTATACAGGGACTCCAACAGTTGGAACAAAATGTCCCTTATTAACATAGCAGGATCAGGCAAGTTTTCATCGGATAATACAATTAAGAAGTATGCAGACGAGATTTGGGGAATTAAGGAGGTGGATTATGGATCATGATAATTTTCCAAGCACTGACAAGAGTCTAGGACTTAACTACGCTGCAGACAAAAGCACATTTAGGGTATGGTCTCCCCTGCAAAACAAGATTGAACTATTGATATACTCTAGTTCAAGGGATATCTGGAGGGAGAGTCATACCATGACAAAATGCGAAGACGGTGTACACGAGGTGACCGTCATGGGAGATTTGAAGGGAAAATACTATACCTTCCTGCTCCATGGGAAGGAGGAGATTTCAGATCCCTATGCCATAGCCTCATCAGTCAACTCCATCCGGTCAGCCATAGTTGACCTTGAGGAGACAAATCCAGAGGGCTGGGAATCCCATGCATTACCAGATATGGTAGAAAGCTTTCAACCTATAATCTATGAAGTCCATGTAAAGGATTTTACAGTTCATCCCAGTTCAGGTGTAGAATTTCCGGGGAAATACCTGGGCTTTGCCGAAAAAGACACAGAATATAAGGGGCTTTCAACTGGCATCAGTCATTTAGTAGAATTGGGAATCACCCATGTTCATTTAATGCCAGTCTATGATTTTCTAACGGTAAAGGAGGACAAGGAGTATTTCTATTACCAGAATAACTACAACTGGGGCTATGACCCAGAATTATACAATGTACCAGAGGGATCATATTCTACAGAACCAGAAGAAGCAGAAGTCAGGATTAGGGAATTAAAGACCTTGATAATGGAATTGCACAAATCAGGTATAAAAGTAATCCTAGATGTGGTATATAACCACACCTACAGGACAAGTGATTCTAACTTTGAACGCTTAATGCCAGCTTATTATTATAGAAAATATGAAGATGAAAGTTATTCCAATGGGTCGGCCTGTGGCAATGAATTAGCTACAGAAAAACCCATGGTTCGGAGATTTATACTGGATTCACTGCTTCATTGGGTCAAGGAATATAGGGTGGATGGATTCAGGTTCGATTTGATGGCCCTTATAGACATTGACACTGTTGAGGAAGTCCTTGGGGCTCTCAGGGAAATAAGGCCTGATATCCTAATATATGGCGAGCCCTGGACAGCAAATGCAAGTGCACTGCCCGATAGGCAGAGGACCTCAAAGGGAAAACAAGGAAAAATGAAATTTGCCCTATTTAATGACGATTTCAGAGATGCCATAAAGGGGGACAATGACGGCGAGGGCAGGGGTTTTATCCAAGGGAATTTGGACTATAGGATCCCCACAGAAACGGGCATAGCAGGTTCCATATATTACGACGACGGACATATAGGTTTTACCACCAGCTCGGTTGAAACCATTAACTATATAAATTCTCATGACAACCTTATTTTAGCTGACAAGTTAAGGAGATCATGTCCTCAGGGGGACGAAGAAACCTTGGAGAGATTAAACAAGTTTGCCCTGAGCATATTGTTCAGCTCTCAGGGAATACCATTTATACACGCTGGAAATGAATTTATGAGAAGCAAGAAAATGGTGGAAAACTCCTATAATTCTCCACTTGAGGTTAATGCCATAGACTGGTCCTTAAAAGAAAAAAACCTAAGATTTTTCCAATACGTCAGGGATCTCATTGCAATTAGAAAAAGATACAAGGCTTTCAATCTAAAGAGTCAGGCACAAATTAAGGAGAGGCTCAAGTTTTTGGATTGCTCGGCTGGCTGTAAATTAATAAGCTACTCAATATTGATGGAAGATGGGGAAGACAGCCTGCTTATATTTCACAATGCAAATCCCAGCTCATGTATACTTACTAAGCAATCAATCAAGGAGCACATTGTAAGTAAATACAAACTAGATATTAAGGACCTGGAGCTAATACCAGTATTTGATGTAGATGGGCCTATCATTGATGGACAGGTACACAGCCAACACGTATTAAATATACCTTTTTATTCAACAAGAATATTTGAAATAAGGAAAAACTGCCGTGAATGATTTCTAGGCAGTTTTTTCCTTTGGTCTTAAACAAGCACCATAAGGCTCTAAATACATAATATATACTATCAATTACTGTTGGGAGGTTAACCATGGAGATTACTATAATAGGAGGGGACAAGAGAAATCTTGAATTGGCCAATTTATTTAAAAAGGATGGATATAGGGTCAATCTAGTGGGATTTGATGCAGACGATATTTCTACTTCTTTCCAGCTTAAGAGCATGGAAGACGCCTTATATGATGCAGATATAGTAGTTGGGCCAATACCGCTTACTACAGATGGCATTCATATAAACAGCCCCTTGAATGGACTCAAGCTAGGGTTGAATGACCTTATCAATTCTATGAAAAAAAATCAGGTATTTATGGCTGGAAAGATAAGCCAAGAGCTGGAAAGCCTGATAGAGTCTAGGGGCATCAAAACCCTAGACCTAATGGACAGGGAGGATATGGCAGTCTTAAACTCTATACCTACTGCGGAAGGGGCAATACAAATAGCCATGGAGGAAATGGATACCACCATTTTTGCATCCAATGTTTTAGTCTTGGGATTTGGAAGGTTGGGAAAAATACTGGCCAAGACTTTAGCTGCCCTAGGTGCAAGGGTATCTGTAGCTGCTAGAAAGACCTCAGATTTATCTTGGATAAGGGCCTATGGATACGAGGCCATAGATATAAAAGACCTTTATTTTCATCTGGAAGACAAAGACCTTATATACAATACAATAGCCAGTAGAATATTAGACGAAAAAGCCCTGATGAAAATAAATAAGAAAAGTATGATAATAGATTTAGCTTCAAAACCCGGTGGACTTGACTTTGACAAGGCTAGGAAATTGGGGATAAGGGCGATTTGGGCCCTGGGATTGCCGGGCAGAGTTGCTCCGCATTCAGCAGCTCAAATCTTGAGGGACACCATATACAATATAATGGAGGATTTGGAGGTAATGAAATGACATTAAGACAGCTAAAAATTGGAATTGGAATTACAGGCTCATTTTGCACATTTGACACCATAGTTGAAGAGATAAAAAAACTTGTGGATGAAGGTGCTGATGTCTATCCCATAATGTCCTTTAATGCAGTAAATATGGATACTAGGTTTGGATTGGCAAGCAAGTGGATAAGGGAAGTTGAGGAAATAAGTGGAAGGAGCATCATAACTACGATTCAAGATGCAGAACCCATAGGCCCAAAAGCCTACTTGGATATCTTATTATTGGCCCCCTGTACTGGAAATACCTTGGCCAAGGTGGCAAATGCCATCACAGATACCCCTGTTTGCATGGCATACAAGGCTCATTTGCGAAATGATAAGCCCGTAGTCATTGCCATATCTACAAATGATGGCCTAGGTGCCAATGCCAAAAATCTGGGGTTACTGCTAGATAAGAAAAATGTATTTTTTGTACCCTTTAACCAGGATAATCCACTAAAAAAACCTAACTCCCTCATAGCCCATTACAATATGATTATACCAACAATAAAAGAGGCCTTGGAAGGCAGGCAGATTCAGCCCCTAATTCAGTGATAGCTAGAGAAATTCTCTAGCTCTATTTATTTCAATTAGGAAGCTTAAATTTGGGTATATTAATAATAAAGAGAGATGTGGAGGACCAGCATGAAAAAATACGACATAGAAGACTTATATTGGGAGGACTGGGAAGAATTGGCCCAAGATCCGACTCAAATAGGAGAAATATTTTCCTATATCAGGGACTACGATTCTAGGGACCTGGAGGAACTAGGACAAATACTACAATTGTATAGCAACCCCTCAGGCAGCTTTACAGCAGAATTTGCCGAAATTGTAGCAGAAATATACAGTTATGATAAGATTAAATTTATTAAGGCCCTAAGGTTTGTTAAAGACGAAACAAATAATTTAGTATATGTACTGAGAAACCTGAAGGTATTTGAAAGTGAAGACGATGAATTAAATAGCATTTTAGAATCAAGGAAACTTGATGAAGAAGAAATAGAGGTGGCAGAGTCCTTGTTTCAGATGTATAAGAAGGTATGTGTATCTTGAGTGTAGATCTGGGGGGAAGTTTCCCCCAAAAATAACTTGTAAAATAGATGTAAAATTAATTAAAAAATTTTCAGAAAGATAGTGACAAATTTCACAATCTATGTTATACTATAATCAAAGAAGGGGAGAAGTCAAATAAGAAACTTTTTACATAGGTAAGCTTATTTCATTAGAATAGAGGAGGTGCGGATATGGCAATCTTAACTTTGAAGGACACCAAATTAGTAAAATTTATTTGCCTCGATTGTGGACATATCTGGGACGAGGATTACGAGGAAAACACAAAATGTCCAAAATGCAACTCTGAAAACACTGAAGCAATAAGCAGAACGAGATACCAAACAGGAGAGTAGATAAAATCTACTCTCTTTACCTGTATAAAGACCAGTATTTCTACTAGACAAATTGGTAAATTACTAATAGAATATACTAAAGTATAGGAAAAAATATTGGGGTGAGATAATGAATTATAGAGAAAAGTTTAATTACTGGCTGGAAAATGCTTATTTTGACCAGGAGACCAAAGACGAGCTAAGGGGCTTGACAGATGAGGGGGAGATTGAAGATAGGTTCTACACAGATTTGTCTTTCGGAACTGCAGGGCTTAGGGGCAAAATAGGTGCAGGTACAAATAGGATGAATAAGTACACAGTGTCCCTGGCAAGTCAGGGATTGGCAAGCACCATAGTGAAGAAGGGCAAGGAGGCCATGGAAAGGGGAGTGGCTATCGGATACGATGTCAGGCACTACTCTGCAGAGTTTGCAGAGATAGCTGCAAGAGTTCTAGCAGCCAATGGAATAAGGGCTTTTTTATTTGACGATATAAGGCCAACGCCCTTGGTGTCCTATGCCATAAGGAAACTTAAAACAATATCGGGTATAGTGGTAACTGCCAGCCATAATCCAAGGGATTACAATGGCTACAAGGTTTACTGGGAGGAAGGCTCCCAAATATTAGAC
>JBBAEY010000097.1:0-7027 GCA_041655755.1 Tissierellaceae bacterium | reverse complement strand
TATGCCCCTTAAATACCTTTTGGTAAGTGTACTTTCCTTTATAGTCGCAGTTATAACAGGTTACATAGTTGACTACTATGAGTTTGGGGGGCATTTGCTGGAAGGTATAAACAAGAAAAGAGAAGGCATGAAAAAGAAGAGGGAAACCAGCCATGAGATACAGGAAAGGGAATCTGGACGTCATATTCACGACATAGTCCATATTGGCCACGAAGAGGGAGATTATATAGACCTTATACTTCACCACAATATTAAGGGACACCAAGAAATGGATACCTTGGGCTATGAATTTACCCACAGTGCCTATTTTGCCTATTGGATAATCATAGGTATTGGTTTGGTCCTTGGGGTAATGGATTTGTTTCAGGTTGACCTAAATGCACTTTATATACCTAATTTGGGAACGATCATAGGTGTGGCTGGTAGTGCTTTTTCCCTTCTAATGATGTTAATGGGCAATAAGATAATACAAAACACTACCCATGAAGAGTCTGAATTAAAAAGATTAAACTTAAAAGAGACAATAGTTCACAATGCTCAGGATACTGCCTTTGTCGGAACATGGGTATTTTTGGCATACTTGGCCTATGAATTGTTTGTACTATTTTTAGGTTCAGGTAATTACCTGGCAGGGGAAGGTACAATTACCAGCTTTTTAACACAAACAGGATTTGTGTCAGTATTGCTGGGAGTTGCAGTAGGTATAATACCTGGCTGTGGACCCCAAATCATATTTGTCACCCTTTATACTAGGGGAATGCTACCCTTTGCGGCCCTATTAGCCAATGCCATATCTCAGGATGGAGATGCCCTATTTCCACTCATAGCTATAGATAAGAAGTCAGCAGCCTGGGCAACGGTATTCAATACTATTCCGGCCCTTATTGTAGGGATACTTGCCTACCTTATAGAGATGCATTTTTTTAGGTGACAGTATGCTGTCATCATATAAAAGAGGGGGGATTCAATGAACTACCATTATATAGAGAATGGGGAGTTAGATGCTTATCTTTTTCACGAGGGAACATATTATAGGTCATATGAATTTTTAGGTGCCCACAGAGTACAAACTGGTGTTAGATTTGTCCTATGGGCACCTAATGCCAAGGAGCTATATTTAATGGGGGATTTTAACAACTGGCATGGGACAAGCCTACCACTTAGAAGAATAAAAAACAGTGGACTATGGAATATTGTCGTTGAAGATGTAAAGGATTTTGATTCATACAAGTACAGGATAATAGGCAGGGAGGGTGAAGAAAGGATCAAGGCCGACCCCTATGGATTTCATGCGGAGACCAGACCTCATACAGCCTCTAAATACTACGATATCAAGGGGTTTAAATGGAGCGATAAGGAATGGATAAAAAGCAGGCAAGAAAGTTATAATAAACCAGTATCCATATATGAGGTAAATCTCATGTCCTGGAAGAAGAAGGAAGACGGCAGCCCCTATTCCTATAGGGAGCTGGCCGATGACCTAGTAAGATATGTAAAGTCCATGGGCTATACTCATATAGAGCTGATGCCAATTATGGAACATCCCTATGATGGATCCTGGGGATATCAGCTAACAGGTTACTTTGCTCCCAGCAGCAGATTTGGCCAGCCCAAGGATTTCATGTATCTTGTAAACAAGTGCCATAATATGGGTATAGGTGTAATATTAGATTGGGTACCAGTTCATTTTTGTAAGGACGATTTTGGACTAGGGAGCTTTGATGGAAGTGCTTGTTTTGAACCAGAGGACAAGGACCTAGCCGAAAACGAACAATGGGGGACCTTGAATTTCGACTTTTCAAAGCCTGAAGTAGTGAGTTTTTTAATATCTAATGCCCTTTACTGGCATGACTATTATCATATAGACGGATTGAGGATAGATGCAGTAGCTTATATGCTCTACCTAGACTTTGGGGGCAAGGATTTGAAGAATAGGCTTGGAGGCAGGGAGAACCTAGATGCCATAGAATTTATAAAGAGGCTCAATACTGTAATCTTTGAGAACTATCCAGCCACCATGATGATTGCAGAGGAATCAACTACCTGGCCCCTGGTGACCCACCCAATTGATAAGGGGGGACTGGGATTTAACTACAAGTGGAATATGGGCTGGATGAATGACATATTAGAATATATGGAGACGGACCCTTATTTTAGAAAGGGAAATCAGAATGCCTTGACATTTTCCATAAGTTATAGTTTTTCTGAAAACTTCATTTTACCACTTAGCCATGATGAAGTTGTACACGGTAAGAAATCTCTTATAAACAAAATGCCCGGCAGCTACAAGGAAAAGTTTTCAAACTTAAGGCTGTTATACCTTTATATGTATGCACATCCGGGGAAGAAATTATTGTATATGGGAGGGGAATTTGGCCAGTTTATCGAGTGGAATGAGTGGGAACAACTGGATTGGTTCCTACTGGACTATGAAATGCACCAGAAAACAAAAAACTATGTCAAGGAATTGAACAAATTTTATGGGGGAGAAGCCTGCCTGTATTCACAGGATAGCAGCTATGACGGATTTGAGTGGATAGAGCATAGGAATCATATGGAAAGTATCATAGCCTTTGAAAGGATAAGCAAAGAGGGGGAAAGGCTAATAGTTGTACTTAATTTCACACCGGTTCCAAGGGACTCCTATCCCATAGGAGTATCAGAAGAAGGTAGCTACAAAACACTGATAAATAGCGACCATAGAAGATATGGAGGCAGTGTAAAGAGGGTAAAATCCTACAGGGCAGAGAAGCTTCCCCAGCATGGTAGGGATTATTCAATAAGGGTGGATATACCGCCTCTAGGAGGCATGTATTTAAAATTAAGGGGGGATTAAATTGATAGGGAATAAAGTAGTTGCCATGTTGCTGGCTGGAGGACAGGGATCTAGATTAAAGGCATTAACCAGTAAGATTGCAAAACCTGCCGTACCTTTCGGTGGTAAGTATAGAATTATTGACTTTGCCTTGAGCAATGCAACTAATTCGGGGATTTCAAACATTGGGATACTGACCCAGTATAAACCCTACTTGCTGAATACCCATATTGGCATAGGTTCAGCCTGGGATTACGACAGGAATATAGGTGGTTTGAGAATACTCCCGCCCTTTACGTCAGAAGAGGGAGGGAGATGGTACACTGGCACCGCCAATGCAGTGTACGAAAATATAGATTACCTAGATGAATTAGAACCACAGTATGTTCTTATACTATCAGGGGACCACATCTACAAGATGGATTACAATGAGCTTTTAGACTACCACAAGAAAAACAAGGCTGACGTCACCATTGCAGTCATGGAAGTTCCATGGGATGAGGCACCTCGTTTTGGCATAATCAATACTGACGAAAATAAGAAAATAGTTGAATTTGAAGAGAAACCTCCAAAGCCAAAGAACAACATGGCTTCCATGGGGATATACATGTTCAATTGGAAGGAACTAAAAAGGTATTTAAAGAAGGACAGCAAGGATAAGGAATCGGAACACGACTTTGGCAAAAATGTCCTACCCAAAATGCTTGAGGACAATAAAAAGATGTATGCCTGGAATTTTGATGGTTATTGGAAGGATGTCGGTACTGTTCGCAGCTACTGGGAAGCAAATATGGATCTGCTAGATGATAAAAACACCCTCAACCTATACGACAAATCCTGGAGAATATACACAAAGAATAAGAATCTACCCCCCCAATATATAGCCAGGGGAGCAGTTGTCAACAATTCCCTGGTAAACGAGGGCTGCCATATAATGGGAGAGCTGAATAACAGCATACTCTTTAGTGAAATAGTAGTAGAGGAGGGAGCCGTTGTCAACAATTCAGTTGTCTTGTCAAATTGCACCATAAAAGCAGGGGCTGTAATAAATAATGCCGTAATATTGGAAGATACTACTGTGGAGGCAGACGCTAAGATTGGGGAAATTGGAGATAAGAAGATATATTTGATTTCAGGAAAGAAAATTTGGGAGGAATAGGGGGCAGAAAAATGGATAAGTGTTTAGGGATAATAACCGCATTGGAAAGGGATAGTAATTTTGGTAGCTTATGTAAAAATAGACCATCCTATATGCTGCCCTTTGGGGGCAGATATAGACTGATAGATTTTACAATCTCCAATATGGTAAACCACAATATAAGGACCATAGCTGTATATACTGGTGAAAAGATTAGGTCTACCATGGACCATCTGGGAGATGGTAAGCCTTGGGACCTCAATAGGAGAATAAATGGGCTTTTCCTATATCCGCCAATAAACGATAACCACATAGGATTCCGTATGGGCGATATTGCCCAATTATACAGTACCATGGAGTTTTTCCATAGGACCAGGGAAGAATACGTATTTCTTAGCAATCCAAATATTATAGCCAAACTAAATATAGAAGAGGCTTTTAGACATTTTATCAGCTCTGGTGCAGATATGACCTTGATATACAAGGAGCAATCGGACCCAGAAGGCAAGCTTATAAACTGTGATAAGATTCATATAAGGGAAAATGGTTTATTTGAAAACCTAGGGGTCAACCTGTCAACTGAGGAAAAATTCAACCACTATATAGGCATGGCATTTGTAAAGAAAAACATACTCATTAAAATAATAAAGGACTCTATAGAAAATGGAAACACAAGCCATTTTAAAGATGCCCTAATTTTATATAAAGACAAATATATAATCAATAGCTATGAATTCAAGGGACATGTGGAGACAATTAGGGACCTGAGGTCCTTTTACAAGGCTAATTTGAATCTCCTGTCAAAGGATATATCTAGGGAGCTATTCTTCAAGGGTGGTGCTATATATACCAAGTCCAAAGATGAGCCATCTACCCTATATACAGAATCATCAAATGTACAAAACTCACTAATAGCCAATGGCTGTGTCATAGAAGGAGATGTGGAGAACTCAATTGTATTTAGGGGAGTGAAAATAGGCAAGGGTGCCTTTGTAAAGAACTCAGTTGTAATGCAAAAATCCATCATTGAGGATAATGCAATAGTTGTAAATGCCGTATTGGATAAGCAAACCTATATAGGAAAAGGCGTTAATATAGGAGGCAGTGCCCAGGCCCCCTATGTAGTGGAAAAATATCAAAAGATAGTGAAGGAATGATTTTATGAAAATATTATATGTGGCTTCTGAAGTTGCCCCCTTTATCAAAACAGGTGGCTTGGCCGACGTTGCAGGCTCTCTTCCCAAGGCCATAAAGGATAGCGGTCAAGATATAAGGGTAGTTATGCCCCTGTATTCTGCCATAAGCGGCGAGTTTAAAACCACCTTGAAGAAGGAAGTTGAGTGTTTCATAGATTTGGGTTGGCGAAGGCAGCACCTGGGAATATTCTCTGCAATCCATAATGGAGTAGTTCACTATTTCATAGACAATGAATACTATTTCAAAAGAGATAAGATTTATGGAGAATACGACGATGGAGAAAGGTTTATTTATTTTTCCAAGGCTGTTGCAGTCCTATTGAGGAAAGTAGATTTTAAGGCAGATATTGTTCACTTAAACGACTGGCACTCAGGGCTAGTCCCCCTATATATAAAAGACTTTGCCAAGGGAGATAGATTTTATGAGGGCATGAGGACCGTATTTACCATTCACAATCTAAAGTACCAAGGGGTCTTTGATAGATCTATTTTGGGGGATATTGGGGGCTTGTCAGAGGATTATTATGGAGACGATGGGCTTAAGTTTTACGACAAGATAAATTTCATGAAGGCTGGAATAGTATATTCAGATGCTTTGACAACAGTTTCCAAGACCTATGCAGAGGAAATAAAATATGAATTTTTTGGTGAGGGGCTAGAGGGAATAATCAGGAAAAATGAAAACAAACTAGTGGGCATAGTAAATGGAATCGATTACAGCCTATATAATCCCGCCTGGGATAAGAACATAGCAGTAAACTATGACCTTGAATCCATTGACAAGAAGAAGGACAATAAGACCAGGCTGCAAAAGCTTTACAATCTTCCTCTGAAGGATGTACCCTTGCTGGCCATGGTTAGCAGGCTCGTAGCCATGAAGGGTTTAGACTTAATAGTCCATATTCTGGATGAACTTTTGCAAGAAGATATACAATTTGTGGTTTTGGGTACAGGTGACAAGGAATATGAAGATATATTCAAGCACTTTCAGTGGAAATATCCAGACAAGGTAAGTTCCAGAATATATTTCAATGAAAGGGAATCCCACCTAATTTACGCCGGTGCAGATATATTTGTTATGCCATCCATGGCAGAGCCCTGCGGTATCTCACAGCTTATCTCTCTAAGATATGGGACCCTTCCCATTGTGAGGGAGACTGGAGGACTAAAGGATACGGTCATACCCTACAATAGGTTTACAGGAAAGGGCAATGGATTTAGCTTTCAAAATTTCAATGCCCATGAATTATTAAATAGCATAAGGCTTGCACTGAACCTTTATGAGGACAAGGGCATATGGAATGAAATTATGATACAGGCCATGGAATCTAAAAATGACTGGGAAGAATCGTCAAAGGAATATATAGAAATATATAAGGAACTTAAAAATAAATAGAGGTGACAAATGACTAAAATGACTAAGGAATTATTATTAGAAAGAATAGAAAAACAGCTTTATCAAATATCGGGCAAATCCATAGATGAAGCAAGTGACAGAGAGCTATACCTGAGTTTGGGAACCGTATTGAAAGAAGAGATAGGGAGAAAGCTCCACAAGAGAAAGAAACTATATAGGGAAAACAAGGTAAAACAGGTATTTTACCTATCTATGGAATTTCTCACCGGCACTTATATGAAAAAGAACCTCCAGTACCTAGACCTATATGAAACAGCAGATGACCTATTTAGGGACCTAGCCAGGCCCCTAGAGAAGATTTTTGCTCAGGAAAATGACCCAGGACTGGGCAATGGCGGCCTTGGAAGACTGGCAGTCGCATTTTTAGACTCCCTAGCTTCCTTGAAGATGCCCGGACATGGCTATGGATTAAGATATGAAAAAGGCCTATTTAGGCAAAAAGTATCTGAAAACAGGCAGCT
>JBBAEY010000096.1:0-7177 GCA_041655755.1 Tissierellaceae bacterium | reverse complement strand
ATAACCATTCGCCATAGAGGCGGTGGAGCCAAGAGAAAGTATAGAATAATTGACTTCAAGAGAAATAAAGATGGAATACCAGGGCGTGTTGCAGCCATAGAATACGATCCCAACAGGACGGCTAATATAGCACTTATAAATTATGTAGACGGAGAAAAGAGATATATTTTAGCCCCCCATAATTTAAAGGTTGGAGATCTAATAGAGTCCGGTAAAAATGCGGATATTAAAATTGGCAATGCTCTGGAATTAAAGGATATACCAGTTGGTACAACAGTTCACAATGTAGAGTTAAAGCCAGGAAAAGGTGCACAGCTCGTTAGGTCGGCAGGTACTTCTGCACAATTAATGGCTAAAGAAGGAGAATTTGCTCAGCTTAGACTTCCATCTGGAGAATTTAGGTTAGTAAGGATTAACTGTAGGGCTACCATAGGTCAAGTGGGCAATATATCCCATGAACTAATTACAATTGGTAAGGCCGGTAGATCCAGACACATGGGCAAAAGGCCTTCAGTAAGAGGTAGTGCCATGAACCCAGTAGACCATCCACATGGTGGTGGAGAAGGTAGGGCGCCAATAGGTATGCCAGCACCTCTAACTCCATGGGGTAAGCCAGCTATGGGCTTGAAGACTAGGAAGAAGAACAAGAAATCCAATAAATATATTGTAAGAAGAAGAACAAAATAGTTACACCTGAAAGGAGGATTAATCGTGGGTAGATCTCTAAAAAAAGGACCTTTTTGTGACGAACATCTTCTTAAGAAAATAGAAGAGTTAAACAAAAATAACGATAAAAAAGTAATTAAAACATGGTCACGTCGTTCGACTATATTTCCAGAAATGGTAGGCCATACCATAGCAGTACATGACGGAAGGAAACATGTTCCTATATATGTTACAGAAGACATGGTAGGACATAAATTAGGTGAATTTGTATCAACCAGAACATTTAGATCCCATGTGGATAAAAGTGAAAGGTCATCTGGTGTAAGATAGATAAGAAGGAGGGAAATATGGTGGAAGCTAGAGCTATAGCTAAATATATGAGAATTTCACCCCTAAAGGTAAATTTCATATGCAAGGAAATAAGAGGCAAGCAAGTAGATGAAGCTTTATCAATCTTAAGATTTACGCCAAAAAAAGGCGCTAGATTATTGGAAAAGGTTTTGAACTCTGCAATTGCCAATGCTGAAAACAATTTAAATTTAGATAGAGACAATCTTTATGTAGCCGATGCCTATGCCAACGACGGTCCACATATGAAAAGATGGAGACCAAAGGCAAGGGGAATGGCTTATCCAATATTAAAGAGAAGCAGTCACATAGGAGTAGTAGTCAAAGAAAGAGAGTAGAAAAGGAGGGATAGTTAATGGGTCAAAAGGTTAACCCCCATGGTCTAAGAGTTGGAATAATCAAGGATTGGGATTCAAAATGGTATGCAGATAAAAATACATTTAGCGATTATTTAGTGGAAGACCATAAAATACGTGAATTTATCAAGAGAAAACTATTTATATCTGGTGTTTCCAAAATAGAGATAGAAAGAGCAGCTAATAGGGTCAAGGTAAGTGTATACACTGCAAAACCTGGCATGGTAATAGGAAAAGGCGGCTCAGGAGTAGAAGAATTAAGACAGGATATAGAAAAATTAACTAAGAAATCTGTAGTTATAAATGTAGAGGAAATAAAGATTCCAGAGCTGGATGCCCAACTAGTAGCAGAGAATATAGCAGGGCAACTAGAGAGAAGGGTATCCTTTAGGAGGGCCATGAAACAGGCAATACAAAGAACCATGAGATTTGGTGGCAAGGGAATTAAGACATCTGTTTCAGGAAGACTTGGCGGCGCAGACATGGCCAGGACAGAAGGATATAGTGAGGGAACAATACCACTACAAACACTTAGAGCAGACATAGATTACGGATTTGCCGAAGCAGATACTACTTATGGAAAGCTTGGCGTGAAGGTATGGCTATATAAAGGCGAAATTCTTCCAGCAAAGAAGGTAGAAAAGCAAGGAGAGCGTGTTGAAGAATAATAGATAAACCAAGGGAAGGAGGAAAATATAATGTTGATGCCTAAGAGAGTAAAATATCGTAGAGTTCATAGAGGAAGGATGAAGGGTCAGGCTATGAGAGGCAACACCATAACCTATGGTGAATATGGACTACAGGCCTTAGAACCAACCTGGATAACTTCCAATCAAATAGAGGCAGCAAGACGTGCTATGACCAGATATGTAAAAAGGGGCGGAAATATTTGGATTAAGGTATTTCCTGATAAGCCAGTAACAGAAAAACCAGCAGAAACACGTATGGGTTCTGGAAAAGGCTCACCTGAATACTGGGTAGCAGTGGTAAAACCTGGTAGAATCCTATTTGAAATGGGTGGCGTATCAGAAGAAGACGCAAGAGAAGCCATGAGACTAGCTGCACACAAATTGTCAATCAAAACCAAGTTTGTAACTCGTGGAGAAACAGAGGAAAAGGGTGGTGAAGCTAATGAAGGCTAAAGAAGTACGCCAATTATCAGAGGCAGAATTAAACAATAGATTAACAGAATTAAAAACTGAATTATTCAATTTGAGATTTCAATTGGCTACTGGTCAATTAGATAATCCATCAAGAATTAAAACAGTTCGAAAAGACATAGCCCGCGTTAAGACCATAGCAAAAGAACGTGAACTAGGTATAGGAAAGGAGGTTTAGTCTCAGATGGAAAGAGGTAATCGTAAGGTTAGGATAGGTAACGTTGTAAGCGATAAGATGGATAAGACCATAGTCGTTGCAGTAGAGACATTTGTAACTCATCCTTTATATAAAAAGCAAATAAGGAAAACAAGTAAATTCAAAGCCCATGATGAAAACAACGAATGCGGCATAGGCGATGTAGTTAAAATAATGGAAACTAGACCCCTTAGCAAGGATAAGAGATGGAGATTAGTAAACATAGTAGAAAAAGCAAAATAAACCCTTTAATTTAGGAAGGAGGTATCAGAATGATCCAAACGGAGAGCCGTATGAGAATAGCTGATAATTCTGGTGCAAAAGAAGTATTAGTTATCAGAGTATTAGGTGGAACAAATAAAAAATATGCTAGAGTAGGCGATGTAGTAGTTTGTACTGTCAAAACCGCAACGCCAGGTGGTGTTGTCAAAAAAGGTGAGATAGTAAGGGCGGTAGTTGTAAGGACCAAACATGGCGTCAGGAGAAATGACGGTTCATATATAAAGTTTGACGACAATGCTGCAGTTATAATAAAAGACGATAAAAACCCTGTAGGCACTCGTATATTCGGGCCTGTAACTAGGGAACTAAGAAGAGGAAACTATATGAAAATAATATCCTTAGCACCAGAAGTACTATAGGAGGAGGTGTATGGCATGCATGTAAAGAGTGGAGATACAGTAGTAGTTATTGCTGGAAAAGACAAGGGAAAGAAAGGAAAAATCCTAAGAGTATTCCCTAAAGACAATAGGATAATAGTTGAAGGCGTAAACATGCTCACAAAACATAAGAAAGCACAAGGACCTACTTCACCTGGTGGAATAATAAAAACAGAAGGTACAATAAATGCCTCAAACGTAATGTATTATTGCGAAAAAGACAAGACTGGTGTAAGAGTTGGTCACAATATATCAGCAGATGGAAAAAAGGTCAGAGTATGTAAAAAATGCGGAGAAGTTCTAGATAAATAATTAAAGCAGAGAGGAGGTAATAGGAATGGCTCCTAGACTGAAGGAAAAGTATGAAAGTGAAATAATTAAGTCATTAATGGAAAAATTTCAATATAAAAATGTTATGGAAGTGCCAAGACTTGAGAAGGTAGTTATAAACATGGGAGTTGGAGAGGGAAGAGACAATCCAAAGTTAATCGAATCAGCAGTAAAGGAATTGGAAATAATCTCCGGCCAAAAGCCAGTAGTAACAAAGGCTAAAAAATCCATAGCAAACTTTAAGTTACGTGAGGGAATGAATGTAGGCACAAAGGTTACCCTAAGGGGAGACAGGATGTATTACTTTTTAGATAAATTGATGAATATTGCATTGCCTAGAGTCAGGGACTTCAGAGGCGTGAGCAATACGGCTTTTGATGGAAGAGGCAACTATGCCCTAGGTATTAAAGAGCAATTAATTTTCCCTGAAATAGAATACGATCAAGTGGAGGCTATCAGAGGATTGGATATTGTAATAGTAACCACAGCCAAGACAGACGAGGAAGCTAAGGTGTTTCTACAAGAATTGGGTATGCCCTTTACAAAGTAAAGAAGGAGGGAATTTTTTTGGCAAAGAAGTCAATGATTATTAAACAACAAAGAAAACAAAAATTTAGTTCCAGAGAATATAATAGATGTAAAATATGCGGAAGACCACATGCTTATCTAAGAAAGTATGGACTATGCCGTATTTGTTTTAGAGAATTAGCTTACAAAGGTCAAATACCAGGAGTCAAAAAAGCTAGTTGGTAATAGGAAGTAAATGAAAGGAGGTAGCTAAATTATGATGACTGACCCAATCGCAGATATGTTAACTAGAATAAGAAATGGAAACAATGCTAAGCACGATTCAGTTGATATTCCTGCTTCAAACATTAAAAAAGAAATAGCTCAAATCCTACTTAATGAAGGATATATAAAGGGCTATGATGTTATAGAGGACGGCAAACAAGGCATAATCAGAGTAGATTTGAAATATGGCTCATATAGTGAAAAGGTATTATCGGGAATCAAAAGGATTTCAAAGCCAGGACTTAGAGTATATGTAAAATCAGATGAAGTTCCAAGGGTCCTAGGTGGACTTGGAATAGCAATACTATCAACTTCCCACGGAATAATGACGGATAAGGTCGCAAGAAAAGAAGGAGTAGGTGGAGAAGTGATTTGTTATGTATGGTAATGAATGGCTAGATTTCACAAAGGAGGTGCGCTCATGTCAAGAATAGGATTGAAACCAATTACCATTCCAGCCGGAGTGGAGATTAAAATAAATGATAAAAACTTAGTCGAAGTAAAGGGACCCAAAGGACAATTATCAGAACAGATAAATGCTGACATGAAGATAACAATAGAAAATGGAGAGCTAACTGTTGCCAGGCCGACTGAAAACAAAAGACATAGATCTTTACACGGTTTATCTAGGAGTCTGATAGCAAACATGATAATTGGAGTAACAGAAGGGTATTCAAAGACTTTAGAAATAGAAGGTACAGGATACAGGGCAGCAAAACAAGGCAACAAACTGGTCCTGACTTTGGGATATTCACACCCACTTGAATTGGAAGATCCCAAGGGAATAGAAGTAGAGGTACCTGCTGCTAACAAAATAGTAGTAAAGGGTATAAACAAACAGCTAGTAGGAAACTATGCAGCGAATATTAGATCATATAGAGAACCAGAACCCTATAAGGGCAAAGGTGTAAGATACCAAGGCGAAGTTGTAAGACGTAAGGTTGGTAAGACTGGTAAGTAGAAGGGAGTGAAGGAAGATGTTTAAAAAAGTAAATAGAAATGAAAACAGAAAACAAAGACATATGAGAGTCAGAAAAAAGATTAGCGGAACTCCTGAAAAACCAAGACTTAATGTTTTTAGGAGTGGAAGGCATATATATGCACAAATCATAGACGACTTAGTAGGCAATACATTAGTTTCTGCTTCTACACTAGATAAGCAAGCAAACCTTACTTCAACCCACAACAAAGAGGCAGCAAAAATTGTTGGGGAGTCAATTGCCAAGAAGGCATTAGAAAAAGGAATTGAAGAAGTAGTATTTGATAGAGGTGGGTATATTTACCACGGAAGAGTAAAAGAACTTGCTGAGGCTGCAAGAGAAGCCGGACTTAAATTCTAGGAGAAGGAGGGGAATTAATGGATCGTTCATATATAGATGGAAGCGGATTAGATTTAAAAGAGAGAGTAGTTAGCATCAACCGTGTTACAAAGGTAGTAAAAGGTGGTAGAAACTTTAGATTCTCCGCCCTAGTAGTAGTTGGAGACGAAAATGGCCACGTAGGCGTTGGAATGGCAAAGGCCCTAGAGGTACCCGAAGCCATTAGAAAGGCCATTCAAGATGCAAAGAAACACATAATAAATGTACCCCTAGTGGGAACCACAATTCCACATGAAATCACAGGAATCTTTGGAGCAGGAAGGGTACTTTTAAAGCCATCCAGGGAAGGTACTGGAGTTATAGCAGGTGGAGCAGTGCGTGCCGTATGTGAATTGGCAGGTATAAGGGATATAAGGACAAAGTCTTTGGGATCCAGTAATCCAAGAAATGTTGTAAATGCAACAATGGATGCCTTGACATCCCTAAAGAGGGCAGAAGACGTAGCAAAATTAAGAGGAAAAACAGTAGAAGAAATATTAGGATAGGGGGGAGTAGAAAATGACTATGATCAAAATAAAATTGATTAAGAGCCCTATTGGCAGACCAGAAACCCACAAAAAAACAATTCAAGCACTAGGACTTAGGAAGATTGGTCAAGTAGTGGAAAAGAATGATACCCCTCAAATTAGAGGTATGATACATCAAGTAAACTACATGGTTGAAGTTTTAGAATAGATTTAAGGAGGTGTACCCAATGAAATTACACGATTTAAGACCTAATGAAGGCGGAGGCTCAAAGCCCAGAAAAAGACTTGGTAGAGGTATAGGCTCCGGTCTTGGCAAGACATCAGGTAAAGGACACAAGGGACAAAATGCAAGATCAGGTGGCGGTGTAAGACCAGGATTTGAAGGTGGCCAAATGCCATTATTTAGAAGATTACCAAAGCGTGGCTTTACTAATATATTTGCAAAAGAATATGCCATAGTAAATGTTGAGGAATTAAATAGATTTCCAGAAGACACAGTGGTTACTCCAGAACTCTTATTTAGAGAAGGTATCGTAAAGAGAGGCAAGGCAAAAGACGGAGTTAAAATCCTTGGAGATGGAGAAGTGACAACTAAATTAACAGTACAGGCACAAAAATTTAGTAAAACTGCTGCTGAAAAGATAGAGGCCGCAGGAGGAAAGGCAGAGGTGATATAGATGCTTTCAACCTTAAAAAATGCCTGGAGAATACCAGAAATTAAAAAAAGAATGGTATTTACATTGCTTATGTTAGCAGTATTCAGGTTAGGTTCAAGTATACCAGTGCCCTATATGAACAAGGCAATAATAGCCGATATATTTGAG
>JBBAEY010000095.1:0-7220 GCA_041655755.1 Tissierellaceae bacterium | reverse complement strand
GAATCAGGGGAAGGTTTTGAGCTACTAGATAAATATGGTTTAAGTGTAGACAACATTATAAATAAAGCCAAGGAAATACTATAGGATGACTTAGGTCATCCTTTTTTCACGGAATGGTACATAATCTAATCTCCTAAGGAATATTATGGTATAAGAACAATTATTTGGGGGGATTAGATTGAAAAAAAGTCAAATTATTGCCCTGGCAATTATCCTACTTATCGCATTGATATTTATCCCAAGACTTATTAAGGGAAATAAAGGAGAGATAAGATTCAGCACAGTAAAGGAAGAAGACATACCGGAGAAGATAGCAGAGTCTTTGCCAAAATACATAATGGAAGAAAGAGCTCTAACCTGTAAGTATAGGGACGAAATATATGTTGTAGTGACTAGGGGTGAAAAAAATTCCAAGGGATATGAATTGGAAATAGATAAGATAATCAAGGAAAAATATTCCAAGGACCTATTTGATATAACAGTATATGCAAAATTCACTGACCCGGACATTGACGAAATTGTCGAGCAGGAATATGATTATCCTTATATAGTTGTGAAGACCAATTTAAAAATAATGCCGCAGGAAGTACACCTAGACATAGAATATCTGCAATAGGAGAGCAAGGCTCTCCTATTTTTTTCTTTTGACAGCCAGGTCGTGGTATAATATAATTTATAGATAAAATATCCTATTAAATCCGGGAGGTGTTAATTTGAATATAGTGGAAGAATTAAAACAACTGAAGGAAGTAATCTGGTATAACCCCAACTATCTAGACTATGACAGTGTCAAAAAAGACTTACCTCTGTCATTAGAAGATGTGATTGAGGCGGAGGAGAGATTGGAGAGATTTGCTCCCTATCTAAAGGCGGCCTTTCCAGAGCTTGAAGATGGGATAATAGAATCCCCCCTAGTAGAGATTAAAGACATGAAGACGTGGATGGAAGGAGCCTACAATAAAAAGATACATGGCAATTTGCTCCTAAAAAGAGATGATTTACTTCCCATAGCAGGTTCAATAAAGGCTCGGGGGGGTATATACGAAGTATTAAAACACGCAGAGACCTTGGCATTGGAAAGTGGCCTATTGGGAAAAGATGACGATTATAGCATATTGGCAAATGAAGAATCCAAGAGGTTTTTCTCCAACTACACAATACAGGTGGGCAGTACTGGAAACCTGGGCTTGAGCATAGGGATTATATCAGCCAAGCTTGGATTTGAAGTAATAGTCCATATGTCCCAGGATGCTAAGGAGTGGAAAAAAGACCTGCTTCGTTCAAAAGGAGCAAAGGTAGTAGAGTATTCTTCAGATTATTCAAAGGCGGTAGAGGAAGGACGGGCCTTGTCCGAGGAAAACCCTAACTCTCACTTTGTCGACGATGAAAATTCCAAGGATTTGTTTATGGGATATGCAGTTGGAGGTATAAGGCTGAAAAATCAGCTGGAGGATATGGGGATTTTAGTTGATAGGGAACACCCCCTCTTTGTCTACCTGCCCTGTGGTGTCGGTGGAGGGCCTGGTGGAGTTGCCTATGGCTTAAAATTAATGTATGGAGATAATGTCAACTGCTTCTTTGCAGAGCCAACTCACTCCCCTGCCATGCTTCTAGGTCTGGCGACGGGCCTTCACGACAAGATAGCTGTAGAAGACATTGGATTAGATAATATAACGGAGGCAGACGGGCTAGCAGTGGGCAGACCCTCCTCATTTGTGGGCAGGATTATGGATAGGATTCTAAGCGGTGCCTTTACAATTAATGACCATAGGTTATATGATTTCTTAAAAAACCTCTATGAAAAAGAGGGCATATTTCTAGAACCCTCTGCCCTAGCTGGATTTTATGGCCCCCTGCTTGTATCAGATAAATTTGAGGACGACAATATTACCCACATCTGCTGGGGAACTGGCGGAAGTCTTGTGCCCCAGGACATGGTTAAATCTATGCTTGAAAATGGCAAATAATTCATTGGACTAGGAAAAGGGATTGAGAACTTAAATAAAAACTATTGAAATAAGATTTGGAGGTGAATTGTATGTCGGAAAAATATATAATTCCCATAGAAAGGCTTAGAAATCAGTGTAATCCAAATGTTTTCCCATTTGAAACCACAGAGAAATGGGCTGCAAAAAGGGAGCTGATAGGACAAGATAGGGCCATGGAAGCATTAAAATATGGCTTGACCATGAAAAGAAAGGGATATAATATATATGTCTCTGGCTATACTGGAACAGGCAGGAACTCTTATTCCTTTCTAGTGGCAAAGGAATTTGCAGATAAGAGGCAGGTTCCAAGGGACTGGTGCTATGTTTACAATTTTAAAAGGCCCACATGTCCAAAGGCTATAAGCCTGGAAGCCGGGGAGGGCCAGATTTTTAGACAGGAAATAGAGGCAGCAATCAAGAGTATAGGCAGGGAGATACCAAAGGTTTTAAATTCAAAGGAATATGACGACAATAAAAATGCCATATTTAATGAGAACAAGAGGTTGGCAGAACAAATCTTGCTTGAATTAAACTCCATGGCCAAAGCATATAATTTCGTATTTAGGCAGACAGACAAGGGAATAATGAGCATCCCACTAATCGGCAACAGACCCATGACAGATGAGGAAATGGGAAAGCTTACGGAAGATGAGATTGAGAGTCTAGGTAATATTTCAATAGAATTGACGCAAAAATCCTTTGAGTATATTAAGAGGGTAAAGGCTGTAGAAGACAAGATGAAAAATGAAATTAAAAAGCTAAAAGAGGAGTATGTGCTTTTAGCTGCTACGAATTTTATTGGGCCTATACAGGTTAAATATAGGGAGAATGAGGGAATATATAACTTTCTCCTGGATATGAAATCCGATATAGTGAAGAATTACGGCATGTTTATGGAAAAAGAAGATGACAATATTATGGAAAACCTGCTTCTCCAAGGGGGCAGGAAGGAAGAGTCCTTAAAAAGATATGCCATAAACTTATTTATAGATAATAGCAACAAGAAGGGTGCACCCTTAATCAGGGAGATGAATCCCAATTACTACAATTTATTCGGGAAAATAGAATACGTAAATGAAATGGGAGTTGCAAAAACCGACCATACAAGGATCAAGCCAGGCTCTATGCACGAAGCCAATGGAGGGTATATAATTATTCAGGCCAAGGATATATTGCAAAACAAACTGGCCTGGGATGGACTTAAAAGGGCCATGGCTACGGAAGAACTAAAGATTGAAAATGTCTACGTATCCAATTTAACATCCGAGACCCTAAGACCAGAGGCAATTGAGTTGGATATCAAGGTTATAATAGTAGGAGACTATTACACATATCATCTGCTCTACGCCTATGATGAGGACTTTAGAAAGCTATTTAGGATAAGGGCTGATTTCGATACGGAAATGGAGAGAAACAAGGAAAATATACTAAAGATAGGGGATTTTGTGGCCTACCAATGCAAGGAGGAGAACCTGCTCCCATTTGACAGGGCTGCCCTAGCTTCAATAGTGGACATAAGCAGTAGGATTGCCGACGAGAAGGGCAAACTTACAGCTAGCTTTAGCCAATTGATTGAAATAATATATGAGGCCGATGGATGGGCGGTTAGCGAAGGGAAGAAAATGGTTGCTAGGGAGGACGTAGAGAAGGCAATCTTAAAGAAGCAATATAGAAACAATTCCTATGAAGAAAAGCTCCTAGAGTTAATTGAAAATGAAACCATTATAATAGACACTGTAGGTGAAAAGATTGGAGAAATAAATGGACTTGCAGTAATAGACCTAGGTCAATATGCCTTTGGCAGGCCTACTAAGATTACAGCAAATACCTACTTTGGGAAGGATGGAATAATCAATATAGAGAAGGAAGCTGACCAAAGTGGAAACATTCACAATAAGGGGGTATTAATTCTAGGAGGTTACTTAGGTGGCAAATATGCCAATGACATTCAGTTGTCCATGACGGCCAGTATAACCATGGAACAGTCCTATGACGGCATAGATGGAGACAGTGCCTCCAGTACGGAGTTGTATGCTATCTTATCTAGCCTTGGAGACATACCCCTTAAACAAGGAATTGCAGTGACGGGTTCAGTAAACCAAAAGGGGATTATACAACCCATAGGGGGAGTAAATGAAAAGATTGAGGGATTTTACAAGGTCTGCAAGCTCAAGGGATTTAATGGCGGAGAGGGAGTTATCATACCAAGTAAAAATATAGACAATCTAATGTTAAATGACGAAGTCATTGAGGCAGTAAGGAAGGGAATATTCACCATATATGCTGTTGACACCATAGATCAGGGCATAGAAATATTGACCGGACTAAGGGCGGGGGAACTAGGGGAAAATGGCGAATATGAGGAAGACACCGTAAATGCCCTAGTTCAGGAAAAATTAATATATTATTCTAGCTTAAGCAAGGAAATTGGAGAAGACTAAAGGATGGGAAATAAAACCCATCCTTTTATTTTGAAGCGTAATTGTCGAAATACCCTTGAACTAGGACTACTGGCGTCCCCTTGTCACCACTTCCGCTGATTAGGTCACAGAGACTACCTAGCAGGTCGGTTAACTGCCTAGGAGTAGTTCCTAGGGATTCAGACTGTTCTAGTTTATTATCCTTATTTGAAATCTTATTTTTCACAGCATCTGAGATTTTGGATTTATCCATGTCTGTGAGTTCAGTATCCACTATATATTTGAGCTTAAGTTCATTGGGAGTTCCTCTCAGTCCTTCTGTATATCCAGGTGATACCACTGGATCTGCCAATTCCCATATCTTGCCCACTGGGTCCTTAAAGGCACCATCGCCATAGACCATAACCTCTATATCTATCCCAGTCCTTTCTTTAACCTTTTTCTGTACCTCTTCTACAAAGATTTGAGAGTCCCTTGGAAATAGCTTTAATTCTTTTTCTGAAGCTAGGTTAGAGCCAAGAAGTCCATACTCTGGGTTGTAGCCGGATCCGTCAATGGGAGAATTTAGTATATCGCTCAAATCGTACAGGATATTTGCTCCGGATTCCCTTAAAATTCTCTTAGTCCTATTTCTTTCGTGGACATTTGCCACTAGGATATCCTTGGTATAGTCTAGAATAGTCCTAGGGTTGTTGGAAAAAACTATCTTAATCCTATCTCCACCTATAGCCTTATATACATCTACATAATCCACACCGGTAAAGGGATGAAGGACTTTTTGACCAAAAAGTTCCCTATAATCCTTTTCTGTTAGGACATCAGTATAGGGATTTATCTTAAGCTCATCCATCTTGTCGACGTCCATCAGATGGTTACCTACCTCATCAGACGGATAGGAAAGCAGCAAGACCACATCCCTTCCGCTATCAACTATTCCCTTTAATATGATGGAAAACCTATTCCTACTGAGAATAGGGAAAACTATACCAAGACTTGAAGGAAATTTTTCTCTTATATCGGTACTAATAGCATTGGCAGCAGCATAATTGCCCTGGGCCCTAGCTAGTAGGGATTCAGTAATACCTAGTACGTCCCTGTCCCCTATATGAAATCCATGTGAATTGGAAGCCTGCAGCAGGGAATCGACTACGATATTGACTAAATCATCTCCTCTCCTAATAATGGGGGTTCTTATTCCCCTGGCTGTAGTACCTATAGATCTAATCATAAAAAACTCCTCCTAAAATCAAATTAAAACACCTCATATATTATATCACAAAAACCAAGAATAGAGAGAAGCTGATTAAATTTTATTTACAGTAGATTGTTCTCTCCTCAGTGATTATCAAATCCACTGGAATATCAAAATCGTCAACGGGGACTTGATCCACTATTTGAAGGTCAAATGCCAGGCCGATTTTTATAACCCCCTTATCAATCTTAGACAAAAACCTATCATAGTAACCGCCACCATAGCCCACCCTATAGCCATTTTTGGCAAAGGCTAGGCCAGGCACCAAAATTAGGTCTATGGTACTAGGTTCTACAAATCTGTGAAATTCTTTCTTTGGCGCTAGAATATTGTGATAGCCGACTTCCAATTCGGAAAAATCGAAAAGTTCCGAAGCTTTCATCTCCCTAGGCTCATGGATTGTGAACGGGACAAGCATTGATTTTCCAATACTTATAGACCTCTTAATCAGTTGATGGGTATGGACCTCACTAGCTGCACTTACAAAGGACATTATCCTATTGGCTTTCTTATAATAATCCATTTCATATAGCCTATCTTCTATTAACTTGCTAAATTTTTCTATTTCCTCTTTGGTCAGTTGGGTCCTGCTCCTTAAAATCTCATTTCTTAAATCCTTTTTGTCCAAAAAATCACCTCTTTATGTTTATTTATCCCGCATTTTATATTATAATATGATATATGGGTCGAAATACATTATTATTTTGCAAAAATTTGCTTTCGGCCTTCATATTATAATATACTAATAAGATGGATTATAATTTTTTATTTAGAAGATAAGCGCTATTAGCCTGTTGGATATATATTATATCATAGAAACGAGGAGATGACATTGATACGGTTTCACAAAGTTGACAAGGAATACGATAATAATGTAAAAGCTTTACTAAATATAGATTTGAGTATACATAAGGGTGAGTTTGTTTTTTTAGTAGGTTCATCAGGGGCAGGGAAGTCTACCATGATAAAGTTGCTCTTAAAAGAAGAGGAGCCAACAAGTGGGCAAATAATATTAAATAATATGGATATTACCAAGGTCAAGGGTAGGAGGATTCCCTATATTAGGAGAAATGTCGGTGTAGTATTTCAAGACTTCAGGCTTTTGCCAAATAAGACAGTCTATGAGAATGTTGCCTTTGCTATGGAGATAGTAGGGGCACATCCCAAGGAAATCAGGAGAAGGGTGCCCATGATTCTGAGCATGGTTGACCTCAGTAGGAAGGCATCAAATTTTCCAGATCAACTGTCAGGGGGAGAGCAACAAAGAGTCTCTATTGCCAGGGCAATAATCAATAGTCCACCTGTCCTCATTGCAGACGAGCCAACGGGAAATTTAGACCCTGAAACTGCATGGGATATTATGAGGGTTTTATCCGAGATAAATGGGAGGGGTACAACCATACTCATGGCAACCCATGCCAAGGACATAGTAAATATAATGAAAAAGAGGGTTATAGAAATCCATGAGGGTAGGCTAATCAGAGATGAACAGAAGGGTGGATATGGCAATGAAATTGCGAGTAGTTAGGAATATTATAAAGCAAGGATTTCAGGGAATGT
>JBBAEY010000094.1:0-7307 GCA_041655755.1 Tissierellaceae bacterium | reverse complement strand
AAAGACTCCTTGCAGATTACTTTAATCAAAACCAAGATGATTTGGAGGTGAGGGCCATAGATAGTTAAGAAGGAGATAATAGTATCTTGTGAGCGAGGAGGTGAAAAAATGGATAAAGGAAATACAATAGAAGATAAGTTAAAAGAAAGAATTATAAGTCTTGTAGATCGTGCCTACAATAAGATAGACAAAGCACTTAATGCCGATAATTGGGACCGTATAGAATATAGGGTTGCTCAAGGTTTAGATGACATATTAGAAATTAAAAGAGCATTAGGAGAAAAAGAATCAACTGAAACCTATGAAGATGAATGGGAACTGGAACCTTAAAAACTAGCAATAGAAAATCTATAGCTAGTTTTTTTGATTGCATATTTAGTGGGAAGTATAAAAGAAAAGGCCTTTAATACTTCCTGCTCTGGAGGTGAGGGCCATAGATAGTTGAGAAGAAAATAATAACATTTTGTAAGCGAAGAGGGGGTGAAAAGATTTTTAAAAGAAAAGTTGAAAGTATTTTTTGTTTTGATGACATAGATTTAAGAATATTTATTTCTGTAGATGAAAATATAAAATCAAGTAAGTTGGAGAGGTTGGCTAACTTACCTAGTAAAATTTATTTGAGGAAAGATGAAATCTTGGTGATATTAAATGAAGAAAATAAATATTGGCCATTAAGAATATTAAATATAGAGAAAGAAAAATATAGGTTTTTCTATTTAAATGATGAATCTAGAGGGAAAAAGCCATACTTAACAAGTTTCGATTTTATAGAATCTAATGATAATATCACTGATGTATATAATAAAATTAGAAACGACAACAAAAACCTTGGTGAAATCATATTTGAACCATTAAGCTGGGCTGTACATTAATAAACCCGAAACTATAGTCTAACTAGCAATAGAAAATCTATAGCTAGTTTTTTTAATTCAATTATTGCTGGGAAGTATAAAAGAAAAGGCCTTTAATACTTCCCGCTCTGGAGGTGTACAATATGTTAAGAAGATTAACAGATGAGGAAATAACAAGGGTCAACAATACGGATATTATGGACTATGTGAATAGTCTTAACCTACCACATAAAAGAGCTGGCAAAACCATAAAGGTAGAAGGTTTTGGGGGATTATATATAGATCCAGTTAAAAACAGATGGAATTGTTTTTCCCAAAACACTGGAGGTGGACCTATTCAACTAGTGAGATTTATCGAGGGAAAATCCTGGCTTGAATCAGTTAAGACCTTATTGGGAAGTCAGGACCTTCAATCCCATACCTATATTGATTCAAGAAATAGCAATAAGACTAAGGAAACTGAAAGAAAAGACCTAGTATTACCAGAGAAGAATACTACCTATAATCATGTGATAGCATATCTTATAAAGACTAGAGGAATTGACAAGGAAATTGTTTATGAATTTATTAAAAATAGGACATTGTATGAGGATAAGAGAAAAAACTGTGTATTTGTAGGTTATGATAAAGGGGGAATACCACAATATGCAGGGTTAAGAGGTACAAATACAAACATTCCCTTTAAAGGTGAGTCACCAGATAGCGATAAGACATATTCGTTTAGCAGGTCTGGCACTACTAATAAACTCTATGTATTTGAATCTCCCATAGAGCTCATGAGCTACCTAACTATAGAAAAAAGACATAAAAACAACTTAGATTTTAATCACCATATGTTATCACTTGGTGGACTATCCACACCATCCTTAGATAGATACCTAAGGGATTATCCTGAAATAGAGGAGATAACCTTCTGTCTTAATAATGATAAATGGGGAATTAAAGCTGTAAATGAGTTCAGGGATAAATATAAGGATAAATACAATGTAAATATAGAATTGCCAAGATTAAAGGATTATAACGAAGAGCTTCTATTGACTTTTATATCTAATGAGGAGGAAGAGGATTATGAAATTGAGCTTTAATTTATATTTACATTTTCTTTTTTCAATAACAATAACAGAAGAATATGGGGGGAGTATAGATATGTTTTTATAGATGGCGAGTTTCCTATTTGTATTACAAATAGACTTGCAAAGGGGAGTTTACCTCCCCCTTGACCCTAAATACTTGGGATGTATCCCAAGACCCTCTGAAGGATATTGAAAAAGAAAGGAGAAATAAAAATTGGAGACAACATATAGAGCTAAGGCCAAAAATGGAGAATTAGTTGAAGGGAATTTAATAATCTCAAAAGATGTTGATGAAGATTTTGAAGCTATCATTATACCAATAAGTGCTTTAGATAGTGGTATGTTTACTGACAATCGAGAATCTTTATGTTTTGAAACATGGTACGAGGTAGATATTAACACAGTTGAAGAAATAAATAGAAACAAAGGGTAATGACGGATAACAAGTAATATGTGTAGAATAAGGGGAAGTGATAAGGAATGGAAGCAAAAACGGAAATTATCACATTTAGAGTTTCTCAAAAGGAACTAAAGATTATTGAAAAGAAAATTACAAAATCAGGCTTGAATATATCTGAATACCTTAGGAGATCTGCCCTAGACCAAAAGATAGTTGTTCTAGAGGATTTAAAGAAATTTGTTGTAGAATTAAAACCCCTAAGAAGTATCAGTAACAATCTTAATAGACTATTAATTCTCATTCATCAAGAAAGGCTGAAGGTTATAAATATAAATGAAATTAGTGAGATTGAAGAATTAAAGGAAAAGGTTGATGAAATATGGCAATTGTTAAATTTATTAATGGGCAAAATAGGGAAGTAGCAGGGCTAATCAGAGCAATAGATTATATAGCAGATGAAAATAAGACAGAAATATTCAATATAGAGCACGAGGACAAGGAAAGTATATTTATTGAAAAACTTTTAGAAGAGAAGAAAGTAAATAGGGCTATAAATTATATTACCAAGGATAACAAAACATCTGCACATCTAGTTACAGGAATTAATTGTTCATCCAATCCTGATACAGTTTTTGATGAAATGATGATAACTAAGCGACTTTACAATAAAGAAGGTGGAAGACAATTTATACATTTTACCCATTCTTATAGCAGTGAGGAAAAAGATTTAAGTCCTGAACTTGCTCATGAAATATCCTTAAAATTAATTGAACATGAAAGATTTAAAGGGTTTCAAATTTTAGCAGCTACTCATATAGATAAGGATCATATCCATACCCATTTTATTTTAAATACTGTAAATGAAGAAACAGGGTTAAAGTGGCAACAATCTGATAGAGAATTACAAGAATTGAAGAAGTACTCTAATCAACTTTGTTTGGGGCATGGATTAAAACATAGTATAGTACCTCTAAGGAATGAAAAACAAAGAGGTATATCTATGGGAGAAATAAAAGCAAAAGAAAAAGGTAGGTCATGGAAATATGAAGCCTTCCATGCCATTAATGATGCTAGGAAAACTGCTATATCTAAGGACGATTTTATATCGAAATTAGAAATACAGGGATATAAGGTTAGATGGGTCGATAATAGAAAGGATATACAGTTTTCCTTTCTTACTCCTGACGGCAAAGCCAGAAAGCTAAATGCTGATAAACTTCATCCACCAGAGAACTTTACCAAGGAGGCACTTTTAAAAAAGTTTAATCTAAATAAGCAATACCAGAATATTTCTAAGCAAAACATATTAAATAATCAATTTGATGCCAGGCAAGAGTTAGTATTGCAAACCATTAGAAAATTAGAAGATGATCCTATTAACCACGACAAGAAGGATTACCCTAGGCAATATCTTGAAGGCCAGGCCCTAAAGGAAAAGATGAAGGAAAAGGCCAAGGGTGAAGGATTGGATTGGGAGGGGGAACAAGAAAAATAACATATAAACTATATGTACTAAACAATATTGTTGTCTTAAAGTGGCATATAATATATAATTGAATTAAAAAAACACACTGTCATGTGGAGGTACTGAGAATGTCTGATTATAAAGATAAATTTAAGCTAAATGTTAAGCAAAACATATTTCTTGCGAAAAAGAGTATTGTTCAAAACATATATAATAGTGCGAGATTAGAGGGCATCAATGTAACTTTTCCAGAAACACAAACTATATTAGATGGAATAAATATAGCTAATATAGGCCTGAATGATCTAGAGACTATATTGAATTTAAGGGATGCATGGAAATATTTATTAAGGACTGTAGATGAGCCCTTGGATGTTGGATATATATGTAAAGTCAACTTCTATATTTCAAGAAATGAAAGTCTTGATTGGGGGGTCCTTAGATATGGGGAAGTTGGCATTGGAGGTACAGATTTTAAGCCACCAATTCCAAATAGAGAAGTAGTAGAGCTGAAACTGAATGAGATTAATGATTTGCCTTCTACAACTGAAAGGGCCTTAGAATATTTTGCCTGGGCAGTAAAAAATCAATTATTTTGGGATGGAAATAAAAGAACCAGTACCCTAATTGCTAACAAAATTCTAATAGAAGGTGGAGCAGGGATATTAACAGTACCTGATAATAAGATAATAGAATTTAACAGGGAACTTAGCCTTTACTATAATTTCGATAACAAGGAAAGGTTTAAAGAATATATATACAAGAACTTAATTGTGGGTATGACTATAGAAAAGCAAAAAGAGAATGTAATATCTGATGAATGGGAGCCAGAAGTCTAGGCTCCTTTTTTATAGCCAAAACACCCTATACCATAGGTATGGGCAGGTGTTTATCGGGCCTTAAAAGGCAAATTTAAGGGTCGTTTTTTAAGGAGGTGTAATAAAACAGAAGGTTAACAGGAGGTTAATAGATGGATAACTATTTGAAGGTGAAAAACATAATAATTGATGTAGTTTTAGGCAAGGAATATAAAATAACGTTAAGGAATCCTTCGGGAAAGGGAAAAACTAGTGAACTCAAGAGATACCAACCATTTATTGGAAGGTTAATACAGATAACAGACGATCATTTAACCTTTAGAAGTATTAATTATAGGGAGTCTTTTCTAAAAATTGACTTTGCTATAAAAACATACTTGATAAGTGAGATTAATGGCAAGCTAGTTGATGTTAGCTACTAAAAAAGGGAGGTAGACATGGAAAGAAAAAAGAAAATAAGAATTATAATATCAATTTCTATATTATTAATAGGTTTGATATTCAGCCTATTTTTTACGACCATTACTCATAAAATATTATCCACAAAGAACCTAGACTCCGGGAAATTACCTGGTTTAAGGGAGATATTTTATAGCTTAAGGTCAAGCAAACAACATTTATATTTGTTTTTGTCCTTTGTGGTCATATCTCTACTTGGCAGTATTGCTTTTTACTTATCTTTTGACAGGGCATATAGTTCTGACTTACAGATGATTACTCCAGACATATATACACCTGCAAGAGCAGGGCAAAACCAACATGGATCGGCTAGATGGATGACGGAGAAGGAAAAAGATAAGTATTTAAGTTTTATGATGATAGATCCAAAAGACAAAAGAATAAATAAGTTAATTAATAATGGATACGAGGAGGTGGAATAGTGGGTGGTCTAGTCCTAGGGATGAGAAATGAGGGTGACAGGGAAAGGCTTTATATTGAAGACGATGACTTTCACAGTCTTATAATAGGGGCAACGAGGTCGGGGAAGTCAAGACACATAGTTTTACCTACAATTGGAGCCTTAGGGTTAGCTGGGGAGTCTATGATAATATCTGACCCTAAGGGAGAGTTATACCAATATACTTATCCTTTTTTAAAAAGATTAGGCTACAATGTTTATGCCATAGATTTTAGGAACCCATTAAAATCAGATGAGTATAACTTTCTTCAACCAGTGATTGATGCTGTAGATAGGGATGATATTCCTGCAGCCATCGAGGCTACTTGGGATATTACAGCAACTTTGGTTGGAGAGGCAAAGGGAGAAAGAATATGGAGAGATGGGGAGGCATCTACCATAGCTGCGGCAATCATGGCAGTAGTATTTGAAAATAGGCATGAAGATATGAAGATGTTTCAAAATATGACTAATGTTTATTACTTTATTGCCAAAATGACTAGAACTATAAATAAATCTATGCCAATTATAGAGTTTATGAAGGAACTACCTGAATCCCATCCAGCCAAGGCTTTAATAGCCATATCAGAAATTGCACCTGAAAAAACCAGGGGGAGTTTTTATACAGCAGCCTTGACTACCCTAAGGCTCTTTACTTCCCCAAGTATAAATGTAATGACAAATAAAACAGCCTATAATCCAAGGGATTTAGGGAGTGGGAAAAATGCAGTGTTCATTATACTTCCAGATGAAAAAACCACATATTATTCTTTGGCAAGTTTATTAGTATCGCAACATTATGAACAGTTAGTAAAAGCCGCAGATGAAAGGGGAGGTAGGCTAAAGAATAGAATCAATTTTATACTAGACGAATTTGGTAATTTTACACAAATTTCAGATTTTTCCACCAAGCTGACAGTAGCTGGTGGCAGAGGAATGAGATTTAACCTATTTATACAGTCCTTTTCACAGCTAGAGGAAAAATACAACAAGGAAGTAGCTAGGACCATTAGGGCTAATTGTGAGAATTGGATATATCTAAGGGCAGGTGACGATGAAACTAGAGAAGTCCTATCAAAACGTTTAGGCAATTATACCACCTCTAGTTATTCGCAGAGCACTTCCCATGGGAAATATTCGAATCCAAATTCTTCCCATTCTATGAATCTGATGGCTAGGCCCCTACTTACACCAGAAGAGATAGCAAGGATTGAAAGGCCCTATACCTTATTATTCTCAAACAAATACCCTGCAATAATGAACCTCCCTGATTTGAGTCAATGGCATTTTAACAAGATGTTTGGCCTAGGAGATAAGGCCTTCAATATTATTATTAGGAAAAAAAGGGAAAAGACAAGAAAAACTAAAGAAATCAACATGGACTCCATGGAGCTATGGGGAATATGGAACTTTTATGAAGACTAAATTTCGAAAATTGAAAGGAGCATTTAAAGATGAAAGGAAATAGAAGATTAGTATTATTGGTTTTAAGCCTAATGCTTTTAATTAATTCAATGGCATTTGCTGGGGATATTCAATCCTCTGTAATTTTCACAGGGATGCAGAAGTTGATTAAAGATGCAACGACTGCATTAATGATAATAGCCCCAATATTAGGGGCTCTTTTAATAGGATTTTTCTTCCTTAAGAAATCTGCAGTAGATGAGATGGAGCAGAAGACTTGGCAAAAAAGAATTAATACGGCAATTTATTCGGTGATAGGGGTGGAGTTAGCTTCGATAATCATCAACCTATTTGTAGGGTACTTTAAATAGAAATGGGATACTTGTATCCCATTTCCA
>JBBAEY010000093.1:0-7410 GCA_041655755.1 Tissierellaceae bacterium | reverse complement strand
TTCATGGAATTTTAATTTGTCCTGGCAATCAATGAAATCTAAATATTCCTTAAAGGAAAGAGGTTGCATTTTAATCTCTACATATCTACCGGATAGGAGAGTGGATAACTCCGAGGATAACAAGTAAGCATTGGAGCCTGTAATATAAATATCTGCATTAATATCCACAAGGAATGAATTGATTACCTTCTCCCAAGAATGGATTTGTTGCACCTCATCAAGAAGTATATAGTATTTATCGTGGGCATTCTTTATAAGGCCTATAATATGTGAATGTAGGTCCCTATAATTTGTAATATCATCGAATACAAATGATTCAAAATTCATCCTGATAATGTTTTCCTCAGCCACCCCTGTTTCTAATAAATATCTTTCATAAAGAGACAATAAGGTCGATTTTCCACAACGTCGGATACCGGTGATTACCTTAATTAAGGGTTTATCCCTGTATTCAATCAGACGATTAAGGTACAAATCTCTATCTTTCATTAAATTCACCTCTATTTAGAGTATAACCAAGAAAGATCAAGAAGTCAAAGGTTTATCGACTATAATCGATTAAGGTTACAAAAAATAAAGGCTTCACGGTTATAACTGCAACTTTTTGTGCCATCGGGGACGGTTCTCGGTGGCACACTTTTCAAAATGGGACAGGTATTATCTAGTAGAAGGCTTCCTATTATAAGCTATACTTATAGGAAAAAGATAAGTATAGAATAAATCAATTATACAAATAAGGTCTCACATATTATAATTGACCTATCAAATAGATATGGAGGTTTTAGAATGGATCAAAGACAAAAAACTTATGCATTAGTATTTTCCAGCTTGGCTATAGCAGTAAATATCGTTCTAGGGACAGTTGTGGATATGCTCAATATTCCCTTGCTCTTCCTTGACACCGTCGGCACCATATTTGCAGCGGCAGTATTTGGACCTTGGTATGGGGCACTAACAGGCGGATTGACTAACCTAGTTCAGGGAGTCATAACAAACCCCAAGCTAATTCCCTTTGCCCTAGTAAATATAGGGGTAGGAATAATAGTTGGTTTGATGGCTAGAAAGAGGAACTTCAGCTATTCTACAGCCCTATTAACAGGCCTAATCCTTGCAGTGGTTGCACCTCTAATTGGGACGCCAATAGCTACATATGTATACGGTGGTATAACAGGGGACTTTAACGATGTTTTATTTACCTGGCTAAGACAATCAGGCCAAGGTATTTTCACATCAGCCTTTATACCAAGGATTACCAGCAATATAGTAGATAAGATTGCCAGCAGTTTGTTGGTTGCATTTCTCATTGAAAGGCTGCCAAAGAAATATAGGGAGCTTGCTAGATAAATAGATGCCGAAATTTATCACATTCCATGCTGCTACCCATGTACTCCAATATGGATGTGGAGGATGTGGGGAGCTTTCATGCTGAGCCAACTGATGATGAGGACAGAGACCCCTACGAAAACAGTAGGGGAATTCCAGTAAAGGGAGTCATTCCAGTGGGGTCAACCATCACTGCAAGTGACCTGTCAACCCCTGGCTCTGGCAGCAAGATAGTAGCCTGGGACTGGCAGGTAGTCTATTACAAGGAAAACGACCAGGGAAAAATGGGAGACATATATGATGAATACTACGACCGAACCAACTCAAACATAAATATTCCAGCCCCAACAGAAAAGGGCTACATGATAGTATTCCTATCAGTGGGGAGCGACTATAAAATCTTTGAAGGTGCCAGATATACATCCAATGAGCATGGGAATTGGCGAAGCCTACAGGTCAAAGAGAGTAGATACGATGAAAACCCAGACTATATATTAAAGGGCTGGTATTTCACAGCCATAAAGTTCAAGGTAGAAGAAGTAAGAAAGCTAGGCTGATTAGCCTAGCTTTTTCAATACCTCAATTAACTCCTCAATAGTAGGTATGGTTCCTGCTACTAGGATCTGGCCATCGACCATTAGGGCCGGATGGATATCCACACCATGCCTATAAAAGGCCCTGGGATTTCCAAAGATTTCAATATCGATGTCCATACCCAAAGACTCTAGGGCTGCGTCGACCACGACAGCTAATTTACTGTATCCTCAACCTATATCTTCAAATATCTTTATTTCCATTTAAACACCTCACAATGTGCCATCGGGGACGGTTCTCGGTGGCACACTTTTTATACTAAATAGGCCCTTCTTTGCAAGGTCCTTATGGAAACTTCATGGTCTCCTAGGACAGATGTAATAGACTGTAAATCCTCATTAATTTTATCGAACTTTATATTAGTTTCTTCCCTAAATTCCGTTAAGATTGCAGTTTGCTCCATAATTGCCTTGATATCCTTACGCATATCTCGCTGCTCTTCCTTAATAGTCTTGATATCATCCCTCATACTATTTTGCCCTTTTTCAAGGGTCTTGATATCATCCCTCATACTATTTTGCCCTTTTTCAAGGGTCTTGATATCATCTCTCATACTATTTTGCCCTTTTTCAAGGGTCTTGATATCATCTCTCATACTATTTTGCCCTTTTTCAAGGGTCTTGATATCATCTCTCATACTATTCTGCACCTTTTCAAGAATGATTTGCCTTTCCTCCAAAGCCCTTTGCCCTTTTTCAAGAGAACTCTGCCTTTCCTCCAAAGCCCTTTGCCTTTCTTCTAAAGCCTTTTGCCCTTTTTCAAGGGAACTTTGCCTTTCTTCTAAAGTCTTTTGCCCCACTTCAAGATTTGTTAACTTTTCCAGTACAATAATTTGAAAATCTTCGTTAGTCACCTTACCCCTCCTCACTATCCGATATGTCTTGAGTCTTATTATACAATATAAGCTTTAGGTATTCAATATATTATAGAAATTGTGCCACCGAGAACCGTCCCCGGTGGCACAAAAGGGATTAATTTGGCTCAGTAGATTTATTCAAGAGTTGTTTGAAATCAATATTTGCCACTATAAGTCCAGCCAGTATGACTAGGGCACCAACCCACTGCATACTGGATAATTTTTCTGCAAGGACTATCCTAGCAGTAAAGAGACCGGTAATTGGGACTAATAGGGACAGTGGGGATATCTTAGCTAGGGGATACTTGGAGATGAGTATATTCCAATAGCCATATCCAAACAAGGTTGCCAAGAGTCCAATATAAAGGGCCGAGAATATGGAAATAAACCTTAAATTAGCCAGGGAACTAATCAATACCTGGGGTGAATCCAAGAGAAGGGCTAGGCCAATCATGGGTATAGGTGGCACTAGGGCCGACCAGACCACAAGGCTTAGCATATCCAAGCTACCCCCATCTTCCTTGACCTTATCCGAGGCATACCTTGCGATAACATTGGAAATAGACCAAAATGTAGGGGCACCTATTGTCAGCAAAAGGGCTCCTATGGGAATGGCCGATATGCTGCTGGAGGTAGAGGCGATTCCAATGAGGCCAAGGCCAATGGCTGCAATGAGGAAACCCAGTAATTGTTTTGGCTTTAATTTTTCCTTCAAGAAGATAGAGCCTAGAAATGGCGACAAAAATGCCTGCAACTGCACGATAATAGAGGCTAGACCTGCCGACATGCCAATCTCCATGGCGTAGAAGAGGCAGCCAAATTGGGCTACACCCACTGTAAACCCATAGTAGACCACATACTTCCAGTGGATATTGGGTCTTTTGATGAAAAAGATGGCAGGGAAAGCAACAAAAAAATACCTCATGGCTACTAAGAGCATGGATGGAACTCCATCTAAGCCCAGTTTGATTACAGTAAAATTAGCACCCCATACTATTACCACCAGCAGTGCTAAAATCAAATCCTTTCTCTTCATGAAATTGCCCCCTCATAGATATTTATATAAATATATTATCATAGAAAAATGCAATTAACAATTAAAAGCACCCTATTTTAAAGGATAATAAATGAAGGAAAATAGATAGCATATAGCAGATAAGAAGTTCCTCTAATAGGGGTCACCGGAATACTAAATGGCAATCTGGCTTCCGATTGTCTTCTTGACGGTATTGTGGTACCATAATGATAAACAAGGCAGGGGATTGGCAAGATTAAGATTGGACTTGTTTCAGGCCGAGGGAATTAGAAAAGCCTATGGAAAATAGTAGAAGATATAAACAGAGTTTTATTTTCCAAGGGAAGGATTTTATTACTGGCCTGTGAGGGTCAAGATAGGGGGATGAAATGAAGGGGGACAGGGGATTATCTAAAATAATTAATATCAAAGCAAGTGAAAGAGAGCTCTCCATCCTTACCCACTCTCTATTTTCCGCTTGGATGCTGTCATTTCTATTTGAAGGACAAATTCTTTACTACCTTGCTGATAGTCATAAATTTGAACCTAAATTTATGATTTTTTCTGGTGCAGCAGCTATTTTTACTGGCTTGCTTTTATTTGGCTTGTTTATTAAAACTAAGAAGGCTGCAAAAAAACTGTTCTTATTTTCATATTCCTTTTTTATTGTAATATCTGGAGTCTTCTTTTTTCCACCGTCTCCCCTTTGGATAATTGGAATAATAGTGGCTTCCTTTCTGGCAGGGGGATGTGTGGCAGGCTGGGCCTTTTATTTGAAAGATGGAACGCCGAAAAACCAGCGAATTAAAACCATTGCAGACATGCTAATCCTATCCAATCTACTGATGATACTCAACAATATGACTGCAATCCATATTTCACCCTATGTAGGCCTCCTGCTTTCTACAATAATGCTCTTAGCTGCCCTACTGCTGGCCCTGAAACTACCAGAGGAAGATAGTAATTCTTCCTTGGCAGTAGTAGAGTTGAAGGGGGAACCCATAGATACGACAAATCTATTGGTTTTTCTATATCTTTTTATCACAATCATTACAATCAATTCAGGATTGATGTATCAGGTTGTAAACCCTGCCTTTCCAGATATTGAATGGTTAACCAGCTGGTACTGGGCCATTCCCTATATTACTGCTGTTTTTGTCATGAAAAATTTGCCCCAAAAAACCAATAGAAGCTACATCCTCTATGTAGCTATAGCCATGATTGGCCTATCCTTTATCGGATTTATGGGTCTTAAACCTGGGGTGCTTAGCTATCTTATACTCAATACCCTGATGATGGGAGCCTGTGGAGTCTATGATCTATTTTGGTGGAGCATTTTGGGGGAAATGCTAGAACTCCACCACAATCCCGCAAAGATCCTAGGCATAGGCCTATCTGCCAATATATTGGGAATCCTGCTAGGCGGGATATTAGGAGGCTCAATCATATCCTCCACCACATACAGTCTCAATCCGACCTTGCTAGCTTTAACGGTGGTCTGTGTGACACTGGTTCTCCTACCGCCTCTGCACAAGCATCTTTCCCTCTTGCTCAAGGACCACGCTTATCTAGTAGGTTTTGCTCAATTAGATGAAGATGAGCAAATAAATCAAATTGAGGGAACTGCAAAATTTGGCAAGCTATCGGAAAGGGAAAGTCAGGTTGCCTTCCTCCTATTACAGGGGAAAACCTATAGGGTCATTGCCAAGGAACTTTTGATTAGCGAAAATACAGTCAAGTATTATGTAAAAAACATCTACTATAAATTTGGAATCAATAGTCGCGGAGAATTAATTGACATTATGCAAAAATAATGAATGAGGGCTATAAAACACCTTTTTCAAACAAATATCTCACTAACCCACCCGAAAAGGGTGGGGTTTTTCATCAAAACTACCCGATTAGGGTGGTTTTTTTTGTTGGGAATTTTGCTATCCTACTATTGATAGTAAGATTTTGCCAGAAGGGAGATGTGACTTTGAGAGCAATCAAAAGAAATAGTTGTATTTTAGCAGCCTTAATCAGTTTCGATATATTGGCGGGAATCTTTCTCCTTCTTTTTAATAAGACCACAAATCAAATCCAGAGGCAGACACTTCTGGCGGCTATCGTAATTATCAACGCAATTGCAATGGGACTATGGCTAAGGGAGAAAAACAGACTAAAAATTGCAAATCTCATTGCAGAAAATCCAATCCTCCATATCACCACCGCTGTCATTAGTCACATGTCTGCTGAAATTGCTAGGCAATTGGATACTGAAAATACCCAGATAATTATCTCTTATTTTGGGATTTTAATAGGTGAAAAGATTATTAAATTCAATCAAGACGGTATCCAGCTTAGAGCTGTGGAAATTGGAGGTGATTATATTTCTTTTACCTACGGTATAAAAAAAACCATGCAAAATATTCGCTTGCTATGTCCAAATCTTGAGGCAGAAGAGTTGGATAGGCTTGTGGAGAAATTTAGGTATGAAACAGGTATTACACCTACAATAGTAATTAGGGGGAAAGATGATGGAGACCTTAAACCATAGGTTTAGGGAATTGGGAAATAAGATAAATAGGAGGCAAATTATGATTAAGAAAAAGATCTTGGCTTTTTTACTTGTATTGACAATTATATCTTCACTACTACTAGGGGTAGACCTAGTAGTCTATGCAGATCTTGAAAATACTGTCAATTTGGATGAAATAGTTGGAGGAGATTTACCTGCTGGTGTGACTTATGGCGGCAATGTATTGACCATAGGTACAGGGGCAAATGGAACCACTATTACCCTTAGGGGGACAACAAATGAAAATAGGCTTGTGGTAGGAGACGAAGTGGAAGACCTCATACTTATATTAGATGATGTAGAGATAAGGCCAAGCAGTGGGTCACCCATTAGTTTACAGGGAAGTGCTAGCGTGACGATTGAGTTGGCTGAAGATACTATAAACATATTAGATGGTAGTGGTGCAGAGGACTATGCTGGCTTAAATGTCCCTGGCCTTAGTAGCCTTACAATTAGGGGGACAGGTAGCCTTGAGGCTATTGGAGGCGAATATGGGGCCGGTATAGGTGGTGGATATAGAGGCAGTGGAGGAAACATAAGCATTTCAGGGGGAAACATAGAGGCCATTGGAGGCCATAGCGGGGCCGGTATAGGTGGCGGTAGTGAAAGAAGTGGGGGCATTATTACCATCTCTGGGGGTCATATAGAGGCTATTGGAGGCCATTATGGGGCCGGTATAGGTGGCGGTAATGAAGGAAATGGGGGTAGTATTACCATCACTGACGGCCATATAGAGGCTATTGGAGGCGAATATGGGGCTGGTATAGGTGGTGGTAATGAAGGAAATGGAGGTAGCATAAGTATCTCTGGTGGCCATATGGAGGTAGAAGGTGGCCATAGGGGAGCTGGCATAGGTGGCGGCGATGAAAAAAGCGGTGGTACAATCGTCATCTCCGAGGGAACTATCAAGGTGATTGGTGGCAAATATGGGGCCGGTATAGGTGGCGGCTATAGAGGAAGTGGAGGAGACATAAGCATTTCTGGTGGTCATATAGGGGTAGAAGGTGGCGATAGTGGGGCCGGTATAGGTGGCGGCTATAGAGGAAGTGGAGGAGACATAAG
>JBBAEY010000092.1:0-7865 GCA_041655755.1 Tissierellaceae bacterium | reverse complement strand
ATATGGTAGAAAGGTACTTTGATGACAATCTCCTATCCCATACAATAGGCTATGTAAACAAGGCGGAGAATCGAGGGCAAACAGGTATTGAAAAGGTTTATGATGAATTTCTGAGAAATGCTGACAAAAACTCTTTTTTTGTAGAATATGACAAGAATAAATCCATTGTACTTGGTTCATCTTACTATGTTGACAATGCAGTGGAGGCCTACCAGCCTGCCGGAGTTATGCTTACCATAGATTATAGGATCCAAAAAATAACTGAAATGGTACTTGACTTTTTTTCAGCAAAGGGGGCAGTCATAGTTACAGATATAGAAAGTGGAGAAATCCTAGCCCTGGCAAGCAGGCCAAATTTTAACCAAAAGAACATAACGGCCTACCTAGATAAGGACGACATGGCTCTTTACAACAAGGCTGTACAGGTATCATATCCCCCAGGGTCTATATTCAAGATAGTAGTACTCCTGGCAGCCCTTGAGGAGGATATGGGATTTTTGGAAAACTCATATTTCTGCAAGGGCTATGAAGTAATCAACAATACCACCATAAAATGCAGTGGTAATCACGGTCAAATTTCCCTCAGAGATGGATTTGCAAAATCCTGCAATTCGGTATTCATACAGATAGGTAAGGAATTGGGAGCTAAAAAGATAATCGACATGGCAAAAAGACTAGGCCTAGGAGAGAAGGTAAACATTGGCCTAGCAGAGGAAATAGAGGGCATACTGCCTGAGGGGGAAGAACTACTGGGTCCTGCCATTGGCAATATATCTATTGGCCAGGGAAAGATAGAGGCAACTCCACTACAGATATCAAATATCCTCCTAACCATTGCCAATGATGGAGTGCAAAAAGATATGACCCTGGTAAAGGGCATAACCAGCAAGGAGGGCCAAATTCTAAAAGCCTATAATAGGGAGGAAGACAAGAGGGTAATCAGCAAGGATCTATCTCAAGTGGCAAAGGAACTTTTAGAAGAGGTACTGAGCTCTGGAACGGCAAGGTCTTTGGACTTAGAAGACATTGGAGGGGCAGCAGGCAAAACAGGTTCTGCGGAGGCAAGCCTAAAGGGGCAGTTTACAATACATGGTTGGTTTGCAGGCTACTATCCCAAGGATGAGCCAAGGTATGGAATTACAATTTTGGTAGAGGAGGCCAGCTCAGGTTCAAAATCTGCCGCACCCATCTTTGAAAAAATTTGCAAAGAAATCAATAAAAATATTTAGACCAAGAACTATTTATATCCCTCTTGCATATACTGATATATGTTAAGGGGGTGTAATAGATGGGAAACCTAATACTGCTAATCCTAAATATTATAATAAGGCCATTTGCCATATTATGTGGATATATGGTAAATACAAATTCTTTTCCCAAGCCTTTGTCAAAGGAGGATGAGAAAAAATACTTAAAACTCTATGCCTTAGGTGACGAAAAAGCCAGAAATATTCTTATAGAAAGGAACCTCCGCCTAGTAGCACATATAGTAAAAAAATACAATAATACAGGTAAGGATATTGACGACCTAATATCTATAGGAACCATAGGCCTCATAAAGGCAATTACTACCTACGATTTTACAAAGGGGACTAGATTAGCTACATACGCTGCAAAATGCATAGAAAATGAAATATTGATGACAATTAGGTCAAATAAAAAGTTAAAACTTGAACTATCTTTGCATGAGCCTATAGGGCGGGATAAAGAGGGAAATGAAATCAACCTACTGGATATTTTGGGCTCAGACATTGACAAGATATTAGATGAAGTTGACCTGAAATTGCAAATTAAAAAACTCTACAGGGCTATAAACAATGAATTAAAGGAAAGAGAAAAGATAATTATAGAGTTAAGATATGGACTTATAGATGGCAAATGTAAAACCCAGAGAGAAATAGCAGCCCTATTAGGTATATCCAGGTCCTATGTGTCGAGAATAGAAACTAGGGCACTGGGAAAATTAAATAAAGCCTTGCTCAATAGATAATAAATTAATCCAGGTAAAAAAACCTGGATTAATTCATTAATTGATCTATCTAGCAGGTGAAGTAATATTTCTAAATAAATCGTTTATCTCCCACACCACAACAGTTTTTACATTCCTATCAGCATTTTTTACCTGTGCTTCTATCTTGTTTCTCAGATTTGCCCCTATGGTATTATTGGTATTAGCATTGTTACCCTTTAGACTACACCCTACAATGGCCTTGTCGCCATGCACTAGAACAGAAGCGTCATTGACCTCGGGAAGTTCCATTACCTTGTTGGCAATAGTTCCCATCCTCGTCATAGAATTAGTGGTGCCAGTTTGATTGGTAGACTGCATACCAGGATTTACATGGGGTTCATTTCTAACCATTCCATTGCTTAAATTATCGTTTAAATCGTTATTTAGCCCATTGTTCATTCCATTACCTAGGCCATTGTTTAGGTCATTATTTGGACCTGTGTTAGTGCCAGTATTGGTGCCAGAATTTATGCCAGTGCTGAAATCGCTGTTCAACCCAGAGTTTAGATTGGTATTTAACCTATCTCTGTTATTCAAAGGTGTATTGCCCAACAAATCATTATCCATGTTGTCATTTAATCTCGTTTGAGTTCCCAAATTTCTTAAATTATTATTAGTTGGACGACATCCGGCAACAGCCACTAACAAAAATAAAGATAAAGCTAGAAATTTTATTTTGTCAAATTTCAAAATATCCACCTCCTATAAATAGTCTTGCACATAATGTTTTTTTTATTATGGCTAGTTTTTATTTAATTTGTATAAACTAACCAATGAAAAAAAATTAATAATTAAGAAAATTGACAAACTTTGTGCTATACTAGTAAGTAGTAGAAAAGTACCATTTTTGACATTATTAGTTTAATTTACAAATTTTGCGACATTATATATTTTTTAAAATACTACTAATAGGTGATCTAATGATTAACAAGAGACTAAAACTAGGGGAGCTACTTGTATATGCCGGTAAATTGTCAGATGAACAGTTGGACGAGGCTCTTTCTATACAGGCCAAGACAGGCCAAAAATTTGGACAGGTCCTGGTAACAGAAAACTATGTAACAGAAGAGGACATCATTGAGGTATTAGAGTTTCAACTGGGTATTCCCCATATAGACCTGGATAAATATGAAATTAACAGAGAGGTAGTCAATATAATTCCTGAAAACATAGTGCGAAGATATGAGCTTATAGCCATAGACAAAAGGGGAAGCGTGATGACGGTAGCCATGGTAGATCCCTTGAATATATTTGCCATTGACGATGTCAAACTCTCCATAAAATCGGAAATTCAACCGATTATATCCAGTAGAGAAAAGATATTAAGGGCAATAGATAGGTTTTATAGCCAGGAAACCACAAAAAAGGTAGTAGAGGAATTTGAAGAAAGGTTTGTCGCCATATCACCAGAGGAATTAGATGAATCGGAGCAATTGGAGGTAGCATCAGCCCCTATAGTAAAACTTTTAAACTCGATATTTGAACAGGCAGTAGTAGATAGGGCTTCTGATATACATATTGAACCCTATGCCGAAGAGGTAAGAGTTAGGTTTCGGATTGATGGTGAATTAAAAGAAATCATGAAGTTATCCAAAAATAGCCATTCAGGTATAATAACCCGTATAAAGATAATAGGAAGGATGAATATAGCTGAAAAGAGAATACCCCAAGATGGCAGGGTAGAGACAAAGATATCCAATAGGGAGATAGACATGAGAATTTCCACCCTACCAACAGTATATGGGGAAAAAACGGTCATTAGGCTATTGGACAGGACAAACTTTCAATTCAAGAAGGAATCCCTGGGCTTTAGCAAGAAAGATTTGGCTATCTTTGACAATATTTTGGGACAACCCTATGGTATGGTACTGGTTACTGGCCCTACTGGTTCGGGCAAGACCACGACCCTATACACAGTTTTACAGGAATTAAATCAAATAGAAAAAAACGTAATTACCGTAGAAGACCCTGTAGAATACAAGCTAAAGGGGATAAATCAGGTTCAGGTAAATGTCAAGGCAGGGCTCACATTTGCGACAGGGCTTAGATCCATACTTAGGCAGGACCCTGACATAGTCATGGTAGGGGAGATTAGGGACGGTGAAACAGCAGAAATAGCCACTAGAGCGGCAATTACAGGACATCTGGTTCTATCGACACTCCATACAAATGACAGTCCATCAACAGTAGCTAGGCTGGTAGATATGGGCATAGAACCCTACCTGGTTTCATCGGCTGTCATAGGGATTGTATCCCAAAGGCTAGTGAAGAAACTTTGTCCAAAGTGTAAACGTGCCTATCAGGCATCTAATATAGAAAAGAAACTACTAGGTTTCGACAATCAAGAAGATCTTGAGCTTTACCAAGCAGTAGGCTGTAGTTCATGTAACAGTGGTTACAAGGGGAGGACTGCTGTCCACGAACTAATGCCCATCAATGAAAGTATTAGGCTATTAATTGACAGGGGGGCCAATACTGACGAAATTAGAAAAAAGGCCATAGAGGATGGGATGAGTACACTGCTTCAATCGGCTGTAGAATTAGCCTTAGATGGGACTACCTCTTATGAGGAGGTGCTCAGGGTAGGCTACACATTGGGATAGGGGGGATTAAATGAATATTATTGAGTTGGTAAATCTAGCAACAGAAAAAAAGGCCTCAGATATACATATAACAGTTGGTAGGCCACCAATATTTAGAATAAACGGGCAACTAGTAGTGCAGGAAACCGAGAGGCTAATGCCTGATGATACCAAAAGACTGGTATACGAGACAGTAAACGAAAGCCTAATTAAGGAATTTGAAGAGCAGGGAGAGATAGATACCTCCTTCGCTAGTCCTGGCGTAGGTAGATATAGGGTCAATGCCTATAAGCAAAGAGGCTCCTACGGAATGGCACTTAGGATAATCCCATTAGATGTGCCAAATATGGAAGATTTGGGTCTGCCAAAGGTAGTCAGAGAATTATCTAGGCTGCCTAGAGGTCTGATATTGGTAACGGGGCCTACGGGAAGCGGTAAGTCCACTACCCTGGCTTCAATGATAGACCTGATAAATAGGGAGAGGAGTGCCCATATACTGACCCTAGAGGACCCCATAGAATATTTGCACAGGCACAATCAAAGTATGGTAAATCAAAGAGAAATAGGCATAGACTCCCAGTCCTTTGCCAATAGCCTCAGGGCAGCCCTTAGGCAGGACCCTGATGTAATACTGGTAGGAGAGATGAGGGACCTGGAGACTATATCAATAGCCCTGACGGCAGCCGAAACAGGGCACTTAGTCATGTCCACCCTACATACCCTTGGCGCTGCCAAGACCATAGATAGGGTAATTGACGTATTTCCGCCCCACCAGCAGCAGCAGGTAAGGATTCAGTTTGCCTCGGTCCTACAGGCCATCATATCCCAACAACTATTGCCCAAGGCAAAAGAAAAGGGAAGGGTAGCGGCATTTGAAGTCATGATAGCCACAACGGCCATCAGAAATTTAATCAGGGAAGAAAAAATCCACCAGATAGACACAGCAATTCAAACGGGGGCAAAATTCCAGATGCAGACCATGGATTCCTCACTCCTTGACCTTTATAGGCGGGGAATTATAAGCAAGGATATGGCCCTTTCACAGGCCATAAACCAGGACAACATAAAAAAATATATTTTATAGGGTGATACTATGATATATAAATACAAGGCAGTAACCCAAAGTGGAGATACCATAGAAGGTTTTTTTGAGGGAGAAGATGAGAAAGATGTAGTTTCCATGTTGAGGAGCAATAACTACATACCTGTCCTAGTGGAAAAGGATATAGCGGCAGATGCAAAAGTAAATATATTCTCCCAAAAGGTCAGAAAAAAGGACTTGGCAGTATTTTGCAGACAATTTTACACCATGTTAGATGCGGGTATTGGAATCGTAAGTTGCCTGGAGATACTTGAAAAACAGTCTGAAAACAAGACCCTTGTAAGTGCCATGAGTTCAATCCACGAAAATGTACAAAAAGGTATATCCTTATCAGAGGGAATGAAGCAAAATTCAAAGATATTCCCACCCCTTTTAGTAAATATGGTTGAATCAGGAGAGGTCAGCGGTACCTTGGATATAGTTATGGAAAGAATGGCTGTACACTTTGAAAAGGAAAACAAACTAGAGCAGAAGGTGAAATCAGCTATGATCTACCCCATTGCCCTATCATTCGTTTCCGTAGCTGTAGTAATATTCCTCTTGGTTGTAGTTATGCCCACATTTGTAGGCATGTTTGAGGGAAGTGGACAGGCCCTGCCAGTACCTACCCAAATACTCTTAAATATAAGCGACTGGCTCAGGGACTTCTGGTATATATTTATCACAATAGTAGTAGGTCTCGGAATTGGCTTCAATGTCTTTAAAAATACAAATGCAGGGAGGCTTTTCTTAGATGGGATAAAGCTAAAAATACCCATAGTGAAAATGACCAATGTCAAGATAATAACCTCTAGATTCACCCGTACCCTGTCAACCCTCATGGCTTCAGGCATACCTCTTATTCAGTCAATAGAGGTTGTCGGTAGGGTCGTAGGCAATAGGATAGTACAGGATAGACTCAATCAGGCAGCCGAAGATGTAAGAAAGGGTGTCGCATTTTCAAGGGCAATTAAGGACGTACAGATTTTCCCTCCCATGGTTGACTCCATGATTAGGATAGGTGAAGAATCTGGAGCCCTAGACGATATATTATATAAGACGGCGGACTTTTATGATGACGAAGTAGAAGAGGCCCTCCAGAGGATGACAACCATCATGGAGCCCCTGATGCTGGTAGTCATGGCCCTAGTCATTGGCTTCATAGTCATAGCCATGGCCATGCCAATGTTTGACGTAGTCAATACTATATAAATAGGTGCCTGTCATTCCGAGAGCAGATTTGTCATTCTAGGTGTAACCTATGTCACTCCGATTGTAACCCTTTGTCATTCCGAGAGCAGATTTGTCATTCCGAGTGAAACGAGGAATCTTAAATATTTATTATTCTATTACTATTGAAGATTAGGTTTTCTGTAATTCCAAGTGAAGTTCTGTAATTCCGAGTGTAACCTATGTCATTCCGAGTGTAACCTATGTCATTCCGAGTGTAACCTGTGTCGCTCCGAATGAAACTCTTTGTCATTCCGAGTGAAACGAGGAATCTTAAGTATCTAGGAATACTATTTGACAATACCTATAAATTAATATAATATATTTTGTAAAATAATATCAACAATTGAATATTACCTGGGCAAAACTAGGGAAACCTAGGGACGCAAAGCTAGAGTCTAAGGTTATCCAATGGATAATGAAGATCGTTCAGCTGCATATATAATAGCTTAATTAGATATGCAGTTTTTTAGTCCCTATTAATCCTATAGAAGGCATTCATATAAGGGCTATTAAATCCAAAGTCCACAGATCAAGGATTAGGATTTGATATATATAGAAATAATTGGAAGCCAAGTTTAATAATTGACAACTGCCGACCGTCTCTTGTCAATTATGGAAGAAGGGAGTGGTAAATGGGAATAGGTCAAGAGGGAGTGCAATATTACCTAAAAATTATAAGAAAAAGGGAGGAAGTTTTATGTTAAAATGGATTAGTAAAAAAAGAAACAGAAAAGGCTTTACCTTAGTTGAGTTAGTAGTAGTAATAGCAATCTTAGGAATCTTGGCAGCTATAGCGGTACCAAGATTGAGCAAATCAAGAGTAAGTGCAGCAGTCGCAGCCCATAATGCCAATGTTAGGACCCTAGAATCAGCGGCAACTCTTGCAGTATCAGAGGGACTATCTACTGAAATGAACTGGGAAGAAAATGATAACAATTCTGGAACTTATGGCTGGACT